>SSTA01000364.1 GCA_009469685.1 Azonexaceae bacterium
CTGCCACCACCCCTTCACCAGCCCCAAGGACGACCACGTGGCTCTGCTCGCCAGCGATCCCGGCAAATGCCTCGCCAAAGCCTACGATTTGGCCCTCAACGGCTGGGAAATCGGTGGCGGCTCGGTGCGTATCCACCGCGCTGACGTCCAGGAGACCGTCTTCAAGGCCCTGGCCATCGGCCCCGAGGAACAGCAGGCCAAGTTCGGCTTTCTGCTCGACGCGCTCAAGTACGGCGCTCCCCCACACGGCGGGCTCGCCTTCGGCCTGGATCGTATCGTGACGATGATGACTGGCGCCGAGTCCATCCGCGATGTCATCGCCTTCCCCAAGACCCAGCGCGCCCAGTGTCTCCTCACCGACGCCCCGAGCGGCGTAGACGAGAAGCAGTTGCGCGAGCTCCATATCCGCTTACGCCAGAAAGTGGAGACTCAGGTCGAGGTCGGCAGCGCTGCCTGATGGCGACTCGGCGTAGCCTTGCCTGCATGGGACTACGGGTATTCCTGGTGGCATGGCTGGCCCTGGCCAGTCTGGTGGGCCTGGCCCGAGAGGACTACCTGGACGTTGTCCGGCTTGGCGAGCTCCCGCCAGAAGCCCGCCAGACGCTGATGCTCATCCGGGAGGGCGGCCCCTTCCCGCACGCCAGAGATGGCGTCGTGTTCGGCAACTATGAGCGGCGCCTCCCAGCCCGACCGCGGGGCTACTACCGGGAATATACCGTCCGCACACCGGGCCGGTCCGACCGCGGCCCGCGGCGCATCGTGGCAGGGAATTCAGGAGAGTACTTCTACACCGGCGACCATTACCGCAGCTTCCGACGTATCCGCGAATAGCCTATGGATCATTACCCCTTCACCCATCCCTCGCGCAGCGGAATCTACCGGATATCTCCGGCGAGCCGTGCTGAAGTCCTCGCCGAGGCCAGGCGTAGAATGCTTTCCGTTTGCGTTGCAGAGTTAAGCGGTACCCGTGAGACGGGAGAGGTCCTGCGCAGGATCGGGCAGTCGGCCGACTTTCCTGAGTGGTATGGAGCAAGTTTCGACGGACTCGCAGACTGCCTCGGAGATGCGGAGCTGTCTTCCGGTTCGGGTCAGGCGATCGTCATTACGGGACATGCTGGGTGGAGGGATGCCAAGGCCCGGGACTACGCCGTCCTGCTAGAAGTGCTTTCCGGGGCGTGCGTAGAAAGGCGGACCTCGCGTAGCCCTCTTTGGGTTCTCATCGAGAACGGGCCGATGGACCTTCCAGAATTCACTGGCGGATGACCGCCTTCAAGCAACCGGTTTCAGTCCTCGTCGTCATTCACACGTCAAGCCTCGACGTCTTGCTCCTGGAGCGCGCAGCTCATCCCGGCTACTGGCAGAGCGTGACCGGCAGCCGCGAAGAGCAGGAGTCGCTATTGGCGACCGCCCGCCGGGAAGTCGCCGAAGAGACGGGATTTCAGGTCCGCGAATCCGATCTTGTAGACTGGAAGCTCAACCACCGTTATGAGATCTTTCCGGAATGGCGCCATCGCTATGCTCCGGGAGTGACTGAGAATATCGAGCACGTTTTTTCGCTCTGTCTGGAAGATCGGAATCCACCCAGGCTCTCTCCCGGAGAACACCGAGCATGGCGATGGCTTTCCGCCAAGGAGGCTGCGGCGATGTGCTTTTCCTGGAGCAATAGGGAAGCCATTCTCGCGCTTGAGCAGCTTACTCGCCGACTCTAGCAACAACATGGCGTGCTAGCGGGTCTACCGCGTCAACATGCCGTTCCTGACAATCCTGCCTTGCGGCCCAGCGTTACCGGACGGAAATCCGGGTTCGATTCCGCTTGCCGCAATCCCGCTCTAGAAGCGATAGAACAAGGACATGTTCAGCTTCGTATGGCCGGCAGGCGTGCCGGGAGTCGTTCCACTTCCGGAGACGCCATCGACGACCCGGGCAAGATCGGCACTCAAATCAAGCTGGTTTCGCCACTGCCAGCGCGCACCGATGCCGACGCTGGCGGCCTTCTGATGCAAGTCTCCGACGAGCGTCGTGGAGAGCGGCGCCACCAGATGGGCCTCGCCCCAGTCGTAAAACACCACGGGTCTCAGGGTATCGACGAGCGCCGGACCGATGGCTTCGAAGCTCAAGGTCACGCCCTGGTCTCCAGCAAATTCCCGGTCCCGCAGACCGCGAACTGATCCTACGCCGCCAAGGCCGAAGAGTTCGCCAGAGATGAGGGGCTTATTTGCGTACTGACCGCGGGCTTTGGCAGACAGTCCCCAGCCATTTTCGGACGCGTAGGTCGCATCAAACCCGAGATGATAGGCGTGCCAACTGGCCCGGGCCGTTCCGCTCGAACTGCTGCGGCTGTCTTCGTAATGATCGTTGTCATTCGCTTCGCCTCCGGAGAGGTTGCGGGAATACTCGACATAGCCCCCCACCGACCCCCAGGTCTTGTCGTAGCGCGCTGAGTAGCGCAAAGAAAGCGGTCGGCTGCGTACGTC
>SSTA01000365.1 GCA_009469685.1 Azonexaceae bacterium
GGCCGCCGTGATCTGGCCGAGGGAGCAGACCCGAACCGCGTCCAGGAGGGCGGCAAAGACGTTGTCGCCGGAGAGCGCGACAGCTTTCAGCCGGGCCAATTGCTGCGCAGCGGCCGCCCCGTGGCGAGCCTGGAAATCCCGCAGACGGGCGATCTGGGAGCGTTTTTCATCGTCGCTGGAACGGGCCAGCGGTATCTCCGGCGGCACGCCGAGTACCGGATTGCGGAAAGTATTGACCCCGACGATGGGGTAGGAGCCATCGTGCTTCATGCGCTCGTAGAGGAGCGATTCTTCCTGGATGCGGCCCCGCTGGTAGCCGGTTTCCATGGCCCCGAGAACGCCGCCCCGGGCGGCAAGCGCGTCGAACTCGCGGAGCACGGCCTCCTCCACCAGATCGGTCAGCTCATCGATGATGAAAGCTCCCTGCTGCGGGTTTTCGCACTTGGCCAGTCCCCATTCCCGGTTGATGATCAGCTGGATGGCCAGGGCCCGGCGCACCGAGGCGTCGGTGGGCGTGGTGATGGCTTCGTCGTAGGCATTGGTATGGAGGCTGTTGCAGTGGTCGTAAACAGCGATCAATGCCTGCAAGGTGGTGCGGATGTCGTTGAAATCGATCTCCTGGGCGTGCAGCGAGCGGCCCGAGGTCTGGATGTGGTACTTGAGCTTCTGGCTGCGCTCCCCGGCGCCATAGCGATGCTTCATGGCAATGGCCCAGATTCGCCGCGCAACGCGGCCGATCACGGCATATTCGGGATCCATGCCGTTGGAGAAGAAGAAGGACAGGTTGGGGGCGAAGTCGTCGATGGCCATCCCCCGGGCAAGGTAGGACTCGACGTAGGTGAACCCGTTGGCCAGAGTGAAGGCGAGCTGGCTGATCGGATTGGCTCCGGCTTCGGCGATGTGATAGCCGGAGATGGACACCGAGTAGAAATTGCGCACTCCGTGGGTGACGAAATATTCCTGGATGTCGCCCATCATCTTGAGGGCGAATTCGGTGGAAAAGATGCAGGTGTTCTGGCCCTGGTCCTCCTTGAGGATATCGGCCTGCACGGTGCCGCGCAGGGTGGCCAGGGTGCGGCGAACGAGCGCCGCGTCCTCTTCGGCGCCGGGTGGGCGGCCGCGGTCGGCAGCGTAGCGTTCCCGCTGCTGGTCGAGGGCGGCATTGAAATACATGGCCAACAGGATGGGGGCGGGGCCGTTGATGGTCATCGACACCGAGGTGGCGGGGTCGCCGAGATCGAACCCGGCGTAGAGGGCCTTCATGTCGTCCAGGGTGGCCACTGAAACCCCGGCATTGCCGATCTTGCCGTAAATGTCGGGCCGCTCGTCGGGGTCGCAGCCATAGAGGGTGACCGAATCGAAGGCGGTGGACAGGCGTTTGGCGGCCATGCCCTCGGAAAGCTGGCGGAAGCGCCGATTGGTGCGGAAGGGATCGCCCTCGCCGGCAAACATGCGGGTCGGCTCCTCTTCTTCCCGCTTGAAGGGGAAGACGCCGGCGGTGAAGGGGAAACGGCCGGGCAGATTCTCGTGCATGAGGTAGATCAGGAGATCGCCGGCATCGCTGAGCCGAGGCAGGCTCACGCGGGGGATGGGCGTTCCCGAAAGCGTCGCCCGGTGCAGCGGCGAGCACTGCTCTTGGGAAGTCGAACCGGTATAGGCCGCAACAGTCCCCGGCCAGCCGTCGAGAAGCGCTCGAGACTCGGAGTCGAGAGCGGCTTCCCGGGCGGCGATCAGGGGGTCCAGGGCCGCCGGATCGCTCCCCGCCGCCAGACCCAGCAGCTCCCGGGCGGTGACCAGGGCCTGGCGCTCGCGCGCCACGGCAGCCTGGGATCTGGCCCGGTCGTGGTAGTTGCGCACGCAGGTGGCGATTTCCGCCAGATAGCGGCTGCGTCCCGCCGGCACTACCGCCCGGGCGGCACTGGAAGCGCGTACCGTCACCGCCGGCAGGCGCCCGGCGGCGAGCTGCAGACCCCGCTCGACGAGCCTCGGCACCAGAGCCTGGTAGAGCGCGGTGACCCCGTCGTCGTTGAAGCGTGCCGCCTGGGTGCCGAAGACCGGCATGGCCGCGGGGGACTCGGCGAAACGGCCGTGATTGCGCTGCACCTGTTTCTGAACGTCGCGCAGCGCGTCCTCCGCCCCCTTGCGGTCGAACTTGTTGATGGCCACGCAGTCGGCAAAATCGAGCATGTCGATCTTTTCCAGTTGGGACGCGGCGCCGAATTCGGGAGTCATGACGTAAAGCGAAACGTCGGCGAGGGCGGCGATGGCGGCGTCCCCCTGGCCGATGCCGGCGGTTTCCACCATCACCAGGTCGAATCCGGCCAGTTTGCAGGCGGCAATCGCTTCGGGCAGGGCGGCGGACAACTCGCCGCCGGCGCCCCGGGTGGCGAGGGAGCGCATGAAGATCTGGGGATGACCGATGGCATTCATGCGGATGCGGTCGCCGAGGAGCGCGCCGCCGGTACGGCGCCGAGTCGGATCCACCGAAATCACCGCGATCCTGAGTCGATCGTCCTGATCCAGCCTCAGCCGGCGCACCAGTTCGTCGGTGAGCGAAGATTTCCCCGCCCCGCCGGTACCCGTGACGCCCAGGACGGGCACCGTCAATCCTGCCGTCGCATCCGGCAGCGCCGCCTTGAGGGCCGGCGCCGTACCGTTCTCCAGAGCCGTGATGGCCCGGGCGAGAATCCGCCGGTCGCCGGCGCGCAGGCCATCCAGGACCCCGGCCGCGTCGAGTCCGGCGCAAGGATCGAAGTCGCAGGCAGCAAGCACCTCGTCGATCATGCCCTGCAAGCCCAGACGGGCTCCGTCCTCGGGCGAGTAGATACGGGCGACGCCGTAGGCCTGCAGGGTGGCGATTTCCGCCGGGACGATGACTCCACCTCCGCCGCCGAAGACCTGGATATGCCCGCCCCCTTCGGCCCGCAGCAGATCCACCAGATATTTGAAGAACTCCAGGTGTCCGCCCTGATAGGAAGTGATCGCCACCCCCTGGACGTCTTCCTGCAGGGCGGCATCGACGATTTCCCGCACCGACCGGTTATGTCCCAGGTGGATGACTTCTGCCCCGGTCGCCTGGAGCAGCCGGCGCATCAGGTTGATCGCCGCGTCGTGGCCGTCGAAGAGGGCAGCGGCAGTGACCAGCCGCACCCGGTGGCGGGATCGGTAAGGCGTCGCGGGGGGGGCGAGGGAGAGATCGGTCATGGCGCGGGAGGATACGATGGCGGGTCCCGGAAAGGGGCGCGCCCTGTTCATGATAGTCCTCCGCTCCGTGCCGGGGAAAGGCGCCTCTCTCCCACGGCAATTCCTTGGCCCGCAGGGCACATGCGGCACGCAACGATTGGCAGCGACGGCCGGCGGCGCTACCCTGACGACGAACAGCCCTGGAGCCCTCCATGTCCGACCACGTCCCCTCCCCCACCGTCCCCGGCGTCGGCATTCCCCGCCCTGGCGCCTTCGACCCC
>SSTA01000067.1 GCA_009469685.1 Azonexaceae bacterium
GATCGCAGTCCTCACCTGGGCGATTTACACCGTCGGCCTGGCCTGGCGACCAGCCGGCGTGGACCCCATGCTCATGCTGGCGGCGATGACCCTGGTCGGCCTTTGCGCGCTCATCCCCGCCTACGCCTGGGAAGCCTCTACAGGCCGGACCATAAACCTCCATGCCGGCAGCCTGCTCTCCCTTGCCTACGTCGGCATCTTTCCAGGCTTTCTCGGCTATGTGTTCTACAACCGCGGCGTCGCAGAAGTCGGCGCCAACCGGGCGAGCCTCTTCATCCACCTGATGCCCGTTTTCGGAACCGCCCTCTCGGCAATCTTTCTGGGAGAGATTCCCCAGCCCTACCATTACTCCGGAATCGCCCTCATATTCGCCGGAATCTGGTTGACCACCCGCCACTGATGGGAATCCTCGATTTTTTCCGCCGAGCGCCCCCGGCCACCCTTCCAGATTCCCTCTGGGAAGCGACTCTGGGCAGTCTGCCCTTCCTGGCCGCCTTGACCGAGGAGGAAAAGACACGCCTCAGGGAATTGGTCGCCGCCTTCCTGGCGGAAAAGGAATTCAGCGCGGCCGGCGGGCTGGAACTCGACGATAGCCTCTTCCTCGCCATTGCCGCCCAGGCCTGCCTGCCCATCCTGGAATTGGGGCTAGGCGCCTACCGCGGTTGGGTGGGCATCGTCGTCTATCCCGACGAATTTGTCATTCCCCGGGTCATCCAGGACGAGGATGGGGTTGTGCACGAATATGACGAAGCCGCCTCGGGCGAGGCCTGGGGCGGGGGGCCGGTCATCGTGTCTTGGAAGGACGCCCAGATGGCGGGCGACGGCTACAACGTGGTGATTCACGAATTCGCGCACAAGCTGGACATGGCCAACGGCGAGGCGGATGGCGTCCCTCCCCTCCCTCGGGACATCCCCCGCCGACGGTGGGAGGAGGTTCTGACCGCCGCCTACGAGGATTTCTGTCGACGGGTCGACGCCGACGAAGAGACCTGGATCGACCCCTACGGGGCCGAACATCCGTCGGAATTCTTCGCCGTCGTCAGCGAAGCCTTTTTCGAGATTCCCGATGTGGTGGCTGACGAGTACCCCGAGTTTTACCACCTGCTGACCCGCTTCTACCGGCAAGACCCCTTGACCCGCCTGGATCGCATGATCGCAGCGGCTGGAGGGGAGCCAAGCTGACCGGAGCCTTCAGGCGGCCAAGAGGAATTCCTTGACCACCGCGATCTGGCCATCGTCCATGAACATGGGCGCATGGCCGACCCCCGGAATTTCCGCGAGGCGGGCCTTCGGACCGCGCTCGGCCATCTCGAGCCAGGTATCCCGCCGCAGCAGGTCCGATTCGGCCCCGCGAACCGCCAGCGTCGGACACCGGACCGCTTCGTACATCGGCCAGAGATCGATATCCACCGCCGCAAAAGCCAGCTTGAAGGCCTGCGCGATGGCGGGATCGTAGAGGAAGCCCCAGCGCCCGTCAGCCCGCCGGCTAACGCTGGTTTCGGTCAGATGTCGCCATTGCAGGTCGGTCAGGGGCCCGAAGGGGGCGCTCACCGTGCGCACGTAGGTCAGCGCCTCTTCGAAGCTCCCCCAGGTGGGATCGGTGCCGACGTATTGGCCGATGCGCCGCAGGGATTCGCCGGTGATCACGGGCCCCACGTCGTTGAGCACCAGCCGGGTGACGGGCGTGTCCGGCAGGCCGGCCAGGGCCGTCCCGATGAGGCCGCCCATGGAGGTGCCCACCCAATGGATTTCTTCGGCATCGAGCCGGGCAATCAGCGTGATCATGTCGGCCACGTACTGAGGTAGGGCATAGCCCGCCGGATCCTTCAGCCGGCCGCTGCGGCCCCGCCCCACCACGTCGGGGCAAACCACCCGGTAATGCCCCGCCAAGGCCCGAGCCAGATCGTCGAAATCCCGCCCGTTGCGCGTCAGCCCATGGACGCAGACGAGTACTCTGCGATTGCCCTGATCGCCCCACTGGCGGTAGGCCATGCGGTGCAGCCCGGTAGGGCTCGCACAGCGAACGTCGCGATCGACCCACTCGGGGGGACGGGAAAAACAGCGTTTCAGACATGCGAACCAGCCCATGGCGCCTCCTTTGGCGGAAGGATATCACCGCCCGTACCAATACCGCGGCTTGAGGGAACGCCAGGAAACCACCTCGGCTCCACCGGCCCCCAGGCGTACGATGACCGCGCCGTCCCGGTCGGTACGCCAGAGGGTCATTCCTTCCGCACGGTAGCGATCGAGCACGTCTTCCTTGGGATGCCCGAAGCGATTGCGGTAGCCCACGGGAACGACGGCATGGCGGGCACCGGTGGCAGCGACGAATTCCGGCGTCGAAGAGGTTCGACTACCGTGGTGGGGAACGAGAACCACATCGGCCGCGAGGTCGCCCGAGGACCGTCGAAGGATCGCCGCCTCGTCCCGCGCTTCGATATCCGAGGTCAGCAGCATCGCCCGGCCACCCGCAGTCACCCGGAGGGTGCACGAGAGGTGATTGGCCTTGCCGCCGATCCCATAGTCTTCGCGCCCGGGGTGCAGGACGACGAAATCGACGCCATCCCAGCGCCAGTGCTGCCCGGCGACACAGGGCATACTGCCCGACTCGCCGGTGGAACTCCAGAAGCTACCCACCGGAATCGCCGCGCGTACCGATCCGGTTCCGCCGGCATGGTCACTGTCGCGATGGGTGACGATCAGGCCATCCAGGTGATCGATCCCCAAACTGCGCAGAAAAGGCACTACGACCCGCTGCCCTGCGTCGGATTCGGCGCTGTAGAGCGGGCCGGGATCATAGACCAAGGCGTGCTCCCGGGTGCGCACCAGTGCGGCCAGTCCTTGGCCGACATCGAGGACGGTGATCTCCGCTTCGCCCTCGGAAGGCCGAGGCGCCGGAAGGAGGAAAAGCGGCAGGAGCAGCCCTCCCCCAGCCCAGCGCCCGGGCACTCCTCTGGGCAGCAGCAGGATGGCGATCCCCAGGGCTCCCGCGACCGCCGCTGCCAAGGGAACGGCCGCGCGCTGCCAGACCGGCGCCTCCGCAGCCCAGCGCAAGCCGTCCATCAGGTATTCAAGCGGCACGTGAGCCATCCACAAGAGCGGATCCCAGGGCACAAGCACCGCCAGCAGCGCCAGGGGCGTCACCACGAAGCTCACGACTGGAATGGCAACAAAATTGGCCAACGGCGATACCAGCGAAAACTGGCCGAATACCAGGAGAAGTATCGGTAGCGACGCCAGCGTCGCTGCCCACTGGACGCGCCCCCAGGCCCTGAGCCTAGCCCGCGCCCCTTGACCTTCGTCGTCGGCGGCTCCGACGTAGAGCAAGGCTCCCACGGCCCCGAAAGAGAGCCAGAATCCCGCCGCCAGCACCGCCCATGGGTCGACCAGGAGCACTGCCAGAAGCGCCAGGCCCAGCACGCGCCCGGGGGCCACCCGGCGACCCGTCGCGATTGCGATGCTGGCTGTCGCCAGCATGTAGAGAGTACGCTGGGCAGGCACTCCGAACCCGGCCAGGGCCGAATAGACCAGCGCCGCCAACAACCCGGCCACGATCGCCGCCCGCTGGGCCGCAATCCTCATGGCCAGGGCCGGGACCCGGCGCCACAAGGCCCCCACCCCCCAGCCGAACAAGGTCGCCACCAGGGTCACGTGGAGCCCGGAGATGGACATCAGATGGGTCGTGCCGGTCCGGTTGAAGACACTCCAGAGATCGCCCTGGATGGCCCGTTGATCGCCCACCGCCAGAGCGGCGAGAACCCCGCCATAGGGATGGCTTTCCACAGGGAGCACGCGGAGGAAACGATCCCGGATGCTCTGCCGCAGCCGCTCGATCCCGTAGCCCAGACCCGCAACGAAGGGATCGAGAAGGACATTCTCTTCCGACCGCCGCACATACCCCGTCGCCCGCAGGCCATACTCCAGGAGCCACGCTTCATAATCGAAGCCTTCCGGATTGGCGTTGCCGTGGGGACGCTTCAATCGGAGGGTCAGCCGCCAGCGTTCGCCGGCAGTGAGCGCCTGTGCGGCCTCCGTCGCCTCATCCCCCGGCCCTCGGTACCAGGAGATCAGGATGTGACTGGGAATTTGCGCCCCCGGGGTGGCAACGGATTCGACATCGAAGGCGAAGCGCTCGCCGCGGGAAAACGGCTGTGGCATTCCGGCGATGACTCCCACCACCGTCACGTCCCGGCCTTCCCAGTGTTCGGCGAGGGCATCGCTCAGTCGCAGTTCTGCCCGCCAGCCCGCCCAGGCGAACCCCAGGGCGAAGCACCCTAGGACTATGGCAAGCCGCCGCGCCCCCGGCGCAAGTGGCAGAAAAAAGGAAACGATCCCGCAAAATCCTACGGCCGCCCAGAGAGGCAATACCGGCTGCACCTGGAGTGCTATCACGCCTAGGGCGAAGCCGACTACCGCGCTGCCCAGGACCGGGGACTGTCGGCTCACGACCCGGGGCTCCCCCTGGGACTTCGGCCTTGCGGGCAGTACGTCAGGTCTTGAAGCGGGCCACTTCCTGGCTGAGATTCTCGGCCAGGCGACGCAATTCCTGAGCAGTGCCGGCGTTGGCGGCGGCGGCGGCATTGTTCTGCTCCGCCATCTGGGCGATCTTTTCGACGTTCTGCGCGATTTCCGTACTCGCTGCCGCCTGCTCCCGCAACGCCCCGGTGATCTCTCCCACGGCACCCAGAACCTGCTGCGACGACGCCTGGGCCTCGTGGATGACGCTACCCGCCTGATTGGCCTGCTCGACGCCTACCGCCACGGACGCTACGCCCTGCTTCATGCTCGCCACCGCCATTTCTGTCCCGGATTGGATCGAGACGATCATGTCGGTGATTTCCTGGGTCGATTTGGCAGTCCGCTCGGCCAGTTTCCTCACCTCGTCAGCGACCACCGCAAAGCCGCGGCCCGATTCGCCGGCCCGGGCCGCTTCGATCGCCGCGTTGAGGGCCAGGAGATTGGTCTGGTCGGCGATATCCTTGATCGCCCCGACGATGGCGGAGATTTCGTTGGACTTCCTTCCCAGGGCCTCGACCGCCGCCGCGCTTTCATTCACTGTCGCCGCGATGCGCTCGATTTCCGCCACGATGCCACCGACCATTTGACCGCCCCGCGCAGCAACCCGATCGGACTCCCGGGAATAGCTCTGGGCATCCTCGGCATTGCGCGCTATGTGGTCTACGCCAACGGTCATTTCCTCGACCGACGCCGCCATGCTCGAAGCGGCATCACTCTGATTTCCGGCACTGTCGGCAATCTCCTTGCTTGAGTTGGCGAGTTGCTCGGTGGCGGTACGCAACTGCATGACGCCGCTTTGTATGTTGCCGAGCAGTTTGCGGAACGCTCCCGCCATCTCGTTGAAGTGATCGGCTGCCGCATGGAGTTCGTCATTGCCCTCGAGGTCGAAGCGCGCCGTCAGATCGCCTCCCGCAAGCTGGGCGGCGCCCCGGGAAAAGACGGCGACGCTGTTGAGAACGGAGAAATACGCGCCTGCCGCCAGATAGGCGGCAATCCCAAGACCAAGCAGCGTACCCACGATGTAGGCTGCCCGTAGCCGTTCTGCATCGGCCTGGCGGGCGGCGAGCATTTGTTCGAATTGCGGGATCAAGGTCTCGTACATGACCTTGTATCCCTGGTCGATGACCCCGGTCGCCTGCTTGAAATAGCTGTCGGGTTCGGTCTGGAAGTGCTCGGCAAGGATATCCTCGCGCACCAGGGCGAGAAGCTTCTCCACCTCGGCAGTCAATTCGCGTGCCGCGGGTTCCAAGCTGGGGCGGGTGGCCGGAACCTTATCCATCACCTTGGTCAGGTTGATGTTTTGGGCCCGCAGGGTCTGGCCCAATTGCCCAAGGCTGGCAGCCAGGGCGACCTTCATTTCCGGAGCGATCTCCTTCTTGGTCAGAACCCCCGTCCCCCGGGCGCGTGTGATCCCGAGAGGTTCCAGCAAGGCGGGCATCTTCTGGACCACGGTATCCATCATGTAATAAGTATCCATTTCCGGATCCAGGGTCAGGCTGGTGTTATCGGCCACCGTCACCATGAACAGGAGCGCCTTGTCGATGATCGCCGAATGCCGCTTGACGTTATCCGCTGCGCTCCAGGAAAGCCCCTGGGAACGGACCGCCTCCCAGTCCTCACGGATCGCCTTCCAATCGGCATGGCTCCTCAGTTCGGTGGAAAGCGCCGCATCGGTTGCGGCGAGCGCGTCGGACGCCTCCTTCTCCTTGGCGGCGCGCTTTTCCTTCATGGCCTCGTTGCCGTTCAAGACGCCGGACGACAGACCGCGATGCTGCTGCAACATTTGCACCGCCTGATTCATGGGCCTGAGCATGGCCAAGCCGGCACGCTCGGCACGGGCCGACGCGATGTCCCGACTGAGCTGGTCATTGAGGGTGAAGAGGAAGATCGCCAGGATCACGGCCACCACCGACCCGATAAGCATGAACTTCACCGGATAGCGCAACCGGTCGAGAATTGCCACCGAAGGCTTGAAGAGAGCTTGCATCGACGTCTTCCCCATTGTTATTGATTCGTTCTGAGCATCTTCGACCACGCACGCCAGAATCTAACGCGTAATCGTGCCGTCATTCAAGTGCATCGTTCGACCCGCACGCTCTGCCAATCCGGGATCGTGGGTCACGAGCACCAGCGCCGCACCGCGCGAGGCCGTTTCGCTCACCAGCAAATCGAAGACCGCACCGGCGGTTCCCCGATCCAGATTACCGGTCGGCTCATCGGCCAGCAGGCACGCCGGACGGGTGACGAGTGCCCGGGCGATGGCTGCCCGCTGCCGCTCGCCGCCGGACAGTTCGCCCGGACGATGGGCGACCCGGTGGCCGAGACCCACGGCGTGAAGCAACTCCGCAGCAACCGTTTCCGCTTCTTCCCTTGGCGTTCGGCGGATGAGGAGCGGCATGGCAACGTTCTCAAGGGCAGAGAATTCAGGCAGCAGGTGATGAAATTGATAGACGAAGCCGAGGTGGCGGTTGCGCCAATCACCCCGCGCTGCTTCACCCAAGGCGGAAAAATCCTCCCCCAGCAGGCTCACGCTGCCCGCCGAAGGCGCATCGAGCCCGCCCAGGAGGTGGAGCAGCGTGCTTTTCCCGGAGCCGGAGGCCCCCACCACCGCCACCGTCTCGCCGGCGCCGACCTCCAGGTCTATGCCGCGCAACACCGGTACCACCAAATTTCCGCTCTTGAACGTTTTGGCCAGCCCACGCGCGGCGAGGACGACTTCACTCATAGCGCAGCGCCTCCGCCGGATTGACCCGGGACGCCCGCCAGCTCGGGTAAAGGGTCGCCACGAGGGAGAGGACGAAGGCGATGCCGGTGACGCCCCAGACATCCGTCCATTGCAGTTCCGACGGCAATTCCGAGATGTAATAGACATCCTTAGACAGGAAGTGCACTCCCAGCAAGCGTTCAAGGGCCGGTACCACGACGTCGATGTTCTGCGCCAGGGCGACGCCACCGGCGATTCCGAGGCCGAGGCCGACCACCCCCACCAGGGCTCCCTGCACGACGAAGATCGCGAGGATGGAACCCGGCCGGGCGCCAAGGGTGCGCAGAATGGCGATATCGGCCTCCTTGTCGGTCACCGCCATAACCAGAGTGGATACCAAATTGAAGGCGGCGACGGCGACTATCAGGGAAAGGATGATGAACATCATCGTCTTTTCGATCTGGACGGCCCGGAAGAAATTGGCGTGGCTCTTTGTCCAGTCGTAGAGGTAGGCGTCGGCGGAAATCATCGGGGCGATCTCCCGGGTGACGCGGGGAGCCGCCCAAAGATCGTCTATCTTGAGCCTGATTCCCGTCACCCGGTCCTCGAGGCGATAGAGTTTCTGGGCATCTTCCAGGTGGATGAGGGCCAAGCCGTTGTCGTACTCATACATGCCGACCTCGAAAATGCCGACGACGGTGAAGGTCTTGAGTCGGGGCACGACACCCGCCGGGGTCACGGTTCCCTGGGGCGCGATGAGGGTCACCTTGTCGCCCACGAAGACGCCGATTCCCCGAGCCAGTTCGGCACCCAGGATGACTCCGAAGCCCCCCGGCTTGAGATCGGCGAGATGGCCGCTCTTCATCGAGTGGTCGAAGTCTGCGACGCCTTCTTCGAGGTCCGGAATGATTCCCCGGACGATCGCACCGCGCACTCCGTTGTCCACCGCGAACATAGCCTGGGACTGGACGAAAGGCGCGCTGGCCCGAACGGCGGGGTGGCGTGCCGCCTCGCTGGCCACCCGCGGCCAATCGGAGAGTTCGCCCGACACTCCGGTGATCTGGATATGGGAGGCCACGCCCAGAATGCGGGTACGCAGTTCGGTCTGGAAACCGTTCATCACGGAGAGGACCACAATCAGGGCCATCACGCCGAGACCGATCCCCAGCATGGAGATGAGCGAAATGAAGGAAATGAAGTGGTTGCGGCGCTTGGCGCGGGTATAACGCAGACCGATCAGCAGTTCGTAAGGCAGGGCCATGAGGACGGGCGGGCGCCGGAAGCGGGCGAAGCCGCCATGGTACACTGTTCCCGCCCCCTCAGAATCGCCCTGCCCACCGCCCTCCCCGATGCACCTCACCCTCCTCGTCCCCGAGCTCCTCTGGCCGGAGCCCGCCGATACGGCCGCCTGGGACGACCTCCGCCTGCCCGGCCTGGAGTGGATACTCGGTCGCAGCACCCTGCACAGGGCTCCTCCCCTACCCTTCGAGCACTGCCTTGCCGCCGCCTGGAACCGGAGTCCCGAGGCCCCTCTGGCTGCCTTGCGCCTGCTGGGCGAGTCCGTCACGGGAACCTTGGCGACCGAGGGCGTCTGGGTCTGTGCCGACCCCGTTCACCTGCGCTTCCATCACGAGCGCATCGTCCTCGCCGACGCTGGCGCTTTTGAACTCTCCGCGGCAGAGGCCGCTGCCCTGGTCACCGACCTCAATCGGGAATTTGCCGAGCTCGGGCACTTTCACGCCACCGACCCACGGCGTTGGCACCTACGCCTCAACCAACCGGCGTTGCACCCGGCGCCTCCGCTTTCAGCGGTTGCCGGCCGCCGCCTTGATCGCGATGCGCCCGGTTCCGCCTCGACACTGCGGGCCGTCCAGAACGAAATCCAAATGATGCTCCACGGCCACCCGGTCAATGCGGCGCGCGCGGCCAGCGGACTGCCCACGGTCAACGGGCTCTGGCTCTGGGGGAGCGGCGCGCTCGATCAGGCTCCCGCTGCTCCCTTCGCTCTGGCCGCAGGCACGACTCCACTGGCGGCAGGCCTTGCCCGGGCGGCGGGCGCGAACGCGATTCGACTCCCTGAGAATCTGGATGCCCTCATGGCTGCCGCCCCTGCCGGGAGTTGCCTCGTCGTCCTCGACGCCGCCCTGGCGCCCGTCCTCTACGAAGACGCAACGCGCTGGCGGACCGTCATGGCCGAACTCGACGCCACGTGGTTCGCCCCCGCCAGCCGCGCTCTGGGACGCTCTCTCCGATCCCTCACGCTGAGCGCGCCGACCCTCTACGGCGTCCTCCATTGGAACCTGAGCGCCGGCGACCGCTGGCGCATCTGGCGCCGTCCGGTCGATCCCGCCTACCTGGCCCGGAGCCTCGCCGCATGACCCACCTCGTTTCCCGCAAGGTCCCCAGCCGCCAAGCCTGGCAGCTCGAACAACAGGGACTCCATCCCCTCCTTGCCCGCCTCTACGCCGCCCGCGGCATCGGCGATCGCAGCGAGCTCGACTACGATCTCAAGCACCTGTTGCCACCGGCCAGCCTCACCCGGGCCGAGGAAGCTGCCGCCTTGCTGGCCGACGCCATCGAGGCGGGCGCCCGCCTGCTCATCGTCGCCGACTACGATTGCGACGGCGCCACCGCCTGCGCAGTCGGCCTGCGCGCCCTGCGCGGCCTCGGAGCCACCGTCGAATCCCTGGTTCCCGACCGCTTCAAGCTGGGTTACGGCCTCTCGCCGGAAATCGTCGACCTCGCATCCCGCCGCGAGCCCGACCTCATCATCACGGTGGACAACGGCATCGCCAGCATCGAAGGCGTTGCCCGCGCGCAGGAGCTGGGTATCGCAGTTCTGATCACCGATCACCATCTGCCGGGAGAGCACCTGCCCGACGCCGAATGCATCGTCAATCCCAATCAACCGGGCTGCGGCTTCGCTTCCAAGGCGATGGCCGGCTGCGGGGTGATGTTCTACGTCATGCTCGCGCTGCGCGCCGAGTTGCGTCGCCGGAACTGGTTCGCCGACCGCCCCGAACCCAACCTCGGCAATCTCCTCGATCTGGTCGCCCTGGGGACCGTCGCCGACGTGGTGCGCCTGGACCGCAACAATCGCATCCTGGTCAGCCAGGGCCTCGCCCGCATGCGACAGGGACGCCTGCAGCCTGGCCTCGCCGCGCTCTTTGCCGCCTGCGGGCGCGATCCCGCCACCGCCACCGCCTTCGACCTCGGCTTCGTCCTCGGACCGCGCCTCAATGCCGCCGGACGCCTGGCCGACATGGGACTGGGCATCGAATGCCTGACCACCGACGATCCTGGCCGGGCCTTGGCCATTGCCCAGCAACTCGACGCGCTGAACCGGGAGCGACGGGAGATTGAAGCCGGCATGCAGGCCCAGGCCCTCGAACTTCTCGATACCCTGGGCGACGCGGGGGACGCCCCGGGCGTGGCGCTCTTCGACCCGGCCTGGCACGAAGGGGTCGTGGGAATCCTCGCCGCCCGGCTCAAGGACCGCCTGCATCGGCCGGTTTTTGCCTTTGCCCGGGGAGAATCGGGACTGCTCAAGGGGTCCGGCCGCTCGATTCCCGGGCTCCATCTCCGCGATGCCCTGGATTTGATCGCCAAGCGGGCGCCGGGACTCTTGCTGCGCTTTGGCGGACACGCCATGGCTGCCGGCGCGACCCTGCGCGAAGACGACTACCCTCGCTTTTCCGAACTTTTCGCCACGGTGGCGTCCGAACTGCTCGATTCAGCCCAACTCACCCGAACGCTGGAAACCGACGGCAGCCTGGAATCCGGTTACCTGTCACTGGAGGTTGCCCGGCTCCTGGAGCGGGAGATCTGGGGTCAGGGGTTCCCGCCACCGCTCTTCCTCGACGAGTTCGAGGTCGAGCAGCAGAAGATCCTCAAGGAAAAGCATCTCAAAATGAAGTTGCGCAAGGGCAATTCGCGGATCGAGGCCATCCAGTTCAATTACTCGGCCCAGCCGGGAGCCCGGGCCCGGATCGCTTTCCGCTTGGCGATCAATGAATTCATGGGCGTCCAGAGTCCCCAACTCACCGTCGAATACCTGGAACCGCGGGCCTGATGCCGAGTATTGATTCGCCCTTACGCCGATCCGGAAAATTCGAGGATAATTGGCGTGTGGGTTCCCCCAGAAGCTTCCCGCATTGATGATGAGACCGACCGACCAGCTGATCGCTTCCCTGCGCACCGGTGACCTTTCCGGCGTCACCGCTGCCCTCGAGGCCGGAGCCGATGCCAATCTTCCGGATAACATCGGCGTTCCCGGCCTTCCCCTGCGCATCGCCGCGTACAACGGTCATCTCGAAGTCATCCGTGCCCTCGTCTCGCACGGGGGCGAGGTCAATGTACACTGCCTCGACGCTCGGGCGGAGAATCTGCTGGCCGTAGCCCGCCGCGGAGAAAAGAAGGACGCGGTCCGACTGCTCATCGAACTCGGCACCGAAATAACTCCGGGACTCGATACCGGATTGAACCTCGCCGAGAGGCTCGCCGCGCAGGGGGTCGCCAACCGCGCAGGACGAGAACCCGCACGGAAAACCCCGGCCTCGATGCCAGCGTCGCCTCCACCCGCATCCGCGGCTCCCCCCGCCGAGGCAGGCGCTGCGCCCGCCCCCGGTTTCACCCCGGAGATCCCGGAATGGATGGCAAAGGCAGGCGCCGAGATCGAGGAAATCGATCTCCAGGGGTGTTATGGCGTCGATACCAACGCGCTCAACGCCGACATCATGCGCCAGGCCAATCGCGATACCGCCCAGGAATCGCAGCGTAAGCCCGAAGTCGATGCGCCTCACCTGGAGTTTGGCAAACGGCGTTTTTGGCAGAAGAAAGACTGACCGCTTGCCGACTGCGACCGATGGGCACGGTACGGAAAGCGAAGAAGAGGAGAATGCTTGATGATCAAGGTCACCGTTCTGTATCCGAATACCCCCGAGAGCCGTTTCGATCTTGATTACTACTGCAACACCCACATGCCGCTGGTTCGGGACAAGCTGGGGCTGGCCTGCAAGGGTATCGCCGTTGACGCAGGAATCGCAGGCGAAGGTGGGAACGCCCCTTTTTCTGCCATGTGCCACCTCTTCTTCGACAGCGTCGAAGCATTTGAAGCGGCTTTCGGACCGCATGAGGCGGCCATCATGGCCGACATTCCCAATTACACGAATGTTGCGCCCCTGGTTCAGATCAGTCGGGTGACCATCAACGCCACCCGGGGCAACACCGGGGAACTGCATCTGCACCGGGCGGAGTAGGCCTGCTGCGAGGCCGATGAGGCCCCGAAGGGCCTCGGGAGCGAAGCGTTCGGTCGGTTGAAAGCGCCAGCCTCCTCCGATCAAGGCCGGTATCTTGGGCAAAGCTGCTTCGGCGCGGGCGACGGTCTTGCTTCCGGCGACTTGACTCCGGGAGTTGGAGCGCATGGACATCGGTCCGCAATCGCC
Organism: Azonexaceae bacterium; assembly: GCA_009469685.1. The sequence goes on from SSTA01000067.1 coordinate 12,667, forward strand.
GGCTCCCCCGTCAGCCCGGCTATAATTGCCGCTTTGCAACATTTCCGGAACCGACTCCATGGAAGCAGAACGCCAGAACAGCATTTCCAACAAGCTCGACGATCTGGCGCAGCGCGCCGCCGAGCTGCGGAGGTATCTTTGACTACGATCACAAGCGCGAACGCCTGACCCTCCTCAGCCAGGAGATGGAGGACCCCAAGATCTGGGACGACGCCAAGCGCGCCCAGGACATGGGGCGGGAAAAGAAATCCCTCGAAAACATCGTACTGGTGCTCGAGGACGTCCAGCAAGGGATAGACGACGGTCGCGAGCTCTTCGCCATGGGCAAGGAGGAAGGCGACGATGACATGTTGCTTTCGGTCGAAGCCGATAACGTCGGCCTGGAAGAAAAGGTCGCCGCCCTCGAATTCCGCCGCATGTTCAACAACCCCCAGGACCCTAGCCCCTGCTTCCTGGAAATCCAGGCCGGTGCCGGTGGCACCGAGGCCCAGGACTGGGCATCGATGCTGCTGCGCATGTACGTCAAGTACGGCGAGAGGAAGGGTTTCGGGGTCGAGGTCCTGGAGGAATCGGAAGGTGACGTGGCCGGAATCAAGAGCGCCACGGTGAAGTTTACCGGCGACTATGCCTACGGCACCCTGCGCACCGAAACCGGCATCCACCGCCTGGTGCGAAAATCACCCTTCGACTCCAACGCCCGCCGCCACACGAGCTTCACCTCAGTCTTCGTGTATCCGGAGGTGGACGACTCGATCGAGATCGAGATCAATCCTGCCGACGTGCGTACCGACACCTTCCGCGCCTCCGGCGCCGGGGGGCAGCACATCAACAAGACCGACTCGGCGGTGCGCCTGACCCATATCCCGACCAACATCGTCGTCCAGTGCCAGAACGACCGTTCCCAGCACCGCAATCGCGACGAAGCCTGGAAAATGCTGCGCGCCCGGCTCTACGAGCACGAGCTGCGCAAGCAGCAGGCCGAGCAGCAGAAGCTGGAAGACGCCAAGTCCGACATCGGCTGGGGCCACCAGATCCGCTCCTACGTGCTGGACCAGTCCCGGATCAAGGACCTGCGCACCAACTATGAGGTGGGGAACACCCAGGCGGTGCTCGACGGCGACCTCGACAACTTCATCGAGGCCAGTCTGAAGCAGGGCGTCTGATCGCAGAATCCATCCCCCATGAAGCGGCTTCTCGGATTCCTGCTGATCGGCATTCCCCTGGCCATTGTCGTCGCGATCATCCTCGCCCTGGACGGCGAACCTCTGGTGCTCCGCGGCGAGGCCCTCAATCCGGAAGCGGTCGGACAGGCACGGGAGCTTTTCAGGGCGAACGACCCACGCCAGTTACGGCGGGGCGACCAGCGAGAGGTCGTCATTCCCGTCTCGCTTCTGGACGAGGCCGCCAATTTCCTCGCGGGCCGTTATCTCAAGGGCCGGGGGGCCGTAATCCTGAGCGCCCGCTTCACCGAGTTGCGCTTCACCCGCGCACTTCCCGCGGGCCGCTACCTCAATCTACGGGTCGCCGTCGACCTTGGCGAGGGTGAGCCTCGGTTCCGCAGTGCCGCCATCGGCAGCCTCCCGCTGCCCCCGGTTCTGGTCGAGAAAGGAATCCTCGTCCTGTTGCGTACCTTCAATCGGGAGAGCGAGTGGAACAGCGCTCGCGGAGCGGTACGAGCTCTGGCCGCGGACTCCGAGGCCACGAATCTCGTGGTCCGTTATGTCTGGGAACCCGATCTCGTTCGCCAGGCCCGGGCCGTCGCCTTCGACCCAGCCGATCTCGCCCGCATCGAATTTGCCCAAAGCGCCCTGGCCGCGGTACTGGACCACCGCGCAGCGGGGAGTCCAGTACCCCTCGCCGAAGTGCTCCAATCCTTGTTGGCCGACGCCGGATCGGATTCCCGCGCCCGCCGCAAAGCAGTGCTCCTGGTCCTCGGAGTCTATCTCTACGACAAGGATCTCGCCGTGCTCATCCCCCAGGCCCGCCAGTGGCCAAGACCCCGGCGGGTTTCCCTGATGCTCGCCAGACGCCACGATTCCGCCCAGCACTTCACCATCTCCGCAGCCCTCGCCGCCTGGGCGGGAGAACCTGCTGCCGACGCCGTCGGCCTCTACAAGGAACTCGACGACGCCCGCCGCGGGAGCGGTTTTTCCTTCGCCGACCTCGCCGCCGATCGGGCAGGAACGCGGTTCGGCGAGGCCATTGCCCAGGGTGCGCCAAACCTGGAAAAGGCCGTTGGGGGCAAATTGACGGAGGCCGAGTTCATGCCTTCCCTCGCCGATCTTCCCGAATATCTCCATGAGCCTGAATTCCGGCGCCGTTTCGGCGGGCCCGGCAGCCCGGCGTACCGGCGTCTGGCCGAAGAAATCGAGCGCCGGATCGCCGCGCTCCCACTCTATCAATAGACGCCATGACGTTCCCGACGCCGCCCTGCAGCGGGAATCTTTACGCAGACATCCCGGCGTCCGGCGGCGAGGAGACCTTTACGCCGCTCTTCTCCTGTCCTGGGTTTCGGGTGGAACGCATTGTCTCCTCCGGCCACAGCAGTCCACCGGGTTTCTGGTATGACCAGGCCCAGGACGAGTGGGTGTCCGTCCTGCAGGGAGAAGCGCTCCTGCAATTCGCCGACGAAGCGGCGCCCCGTCGGTTGGCAGCGGGGGATTTCGTGTGCATTCCAGCCCACCGACGCCATCGCGTGGCATGGACCGACCCCGACCGACCCACCGTCTGGCTCGCCATTCATGCCGACATCCCGGGGAAAGACTGACCCGCAGTGGGGAGGGACGGCGGCTGGTAGCGTCGTTTGCCTGAGCCAACGCGACCTGCCCCGGCTTACCCTGCTGCGAGACAAACCCGAATCAGCCCGGCCCGGCGCGGGCAAGCAGCCCCGGCGACCCGCTTGCAAGCGAAGACCACTGGACTCCTGAAGAACGACCGGGTGACTCCCGCCAACCGGCCAAGCGCCGCATCCGGATCGCCTGGCCTGCTACCAGGCTGCCCTTCCCCGCAAGGATTCCGGCGCGAACGGACGAGGGTCCTGCCTGGGCTGCTCTTCCGAAGCGGTAGCAACGCCATTGCGCTGAGCTGCCGCATTGAGGTGTTCGCGCTCGATCCGCGCATAGGCTTCGGCAAACGGTTCCCGGGTCTCCAGGGCGGTGAGGAGATCGGCAAGACCGTCCACGCCGACCACCGCGAACCAACGAGCGACTTCCCGGCGCGCCGTGCCATAGGTCATCTGCATGTGCTCGCCGTTCGGCCCCGTCCGGCGAGACCAATCGTTCATGGCGGCAATTTCGCTCAGGGCAGGCGCTGCGGCGCCCTCGCCTGTCGCCTCGCTCCAGGCTTCGTCATCGAATTCCCTGGCCATGCTGGTCAGCACTGCCAGACCCTCGTCGAACCATTGCGGGAGCAAATCGAGAACCCGCTCGAGCCCGCCGATGCGACTGGCCAATTCGACATGGGCCAATTCGTGAGCGACGATGGCGTGGCGGCGTCCTTGCGGAGAAATAAGCACATGGGCGCCGTCCGAGAACCCGAGTCCGATCCCGCCCAGATCACAGTAGCAATCCTGACTGGCACAGAAAACGACGTTGGGAGACGCCGAAGTCGCGCCGTAGAACAGCGCAACCCGCCGCCGGGCTCCTTCCACCACACGCTTCAGCCCTTGGACTTGCTCGGCGGGCATCGCCGGATCGACGTACACTCCTCCACCCAAGGAGCGCATGCCGATGGACTCCGGGGCGTCCAGGGGACTACCCCAGGCTCCGGCACAAACACTGGTCAAAAGGAATCCGGTGAAAATCCGGCGAATTGATCGAGCGGGCAAGGCGATCTCCGAAACGCGGCATCCTAAGCATAGCCGACCGATAGGGGCAGATCAAAATCCCAAGGACCAAAAATCAAACCAGAACGATATCAGACACCGAAACCGTCACGCGCATGTTGCCGCCGTAACAAATCAGCTGGCGCATTCCCCGGTTCACCGCTCCGACGAGGAAGCAGTTCTCAAGGATTTCACCCGAACGGGCGGCCTTCTCGGCGAGTTTAAGAAAGGTGGCCTTCTTGAGCCGGACGATACGCCCGACGTAATGTTGAAGCTTGTTTTTCATCTTCGCTGCTTTCGGTTGTCTCCGACCCGCGCCGGAATCGCTGCTGGGCATATCTACTGTTTAGCCCATCGGGCGATATTCTCCAGCTCGAAGATGACCATCTTGTGAAGAATTTCCGGCTCGCGAAGGCTCGGCGGCCGACGACCTTCAATTCGCTTCGACAATCTTGCCGACGACTTCCTCGGGGCGCATTGGCCGGCCGTAGAAATAGCCTTGCACGATATCGCACCCGGCATCGGTAAGGAAGACCGCCTGTTCGCGCCGCTCTACCCCTTCGGCGACGGTCTCGAGTCCCAGGCTATGGGCGAGGGCGATAATTGCGCGGGCGATCGCCTCGTCGTTGGGATCGCGGCCGATGTCACGAACGAAGGAGGCGTCGATCTTCAGGCGATTGACGGGCATCTGGCGCAAGGCGGAGAGAGAAGAATACCCCGTACCGAAATCATCGACCGCCAGGAAGACCCCCAGTTGCCTGAGGCCTTCGAGTACCTCGGGCGCCGGTCCGGATTGGCGCAGCAGGGTCGATTCGGTCACCTCGATCTCCAATTCGCCTGGATGCAGACCCCACTCGGTCAATAAATCAGCGACGTCGGTGACCAGCTCTTCCCGTTCAAGCTGGTGCACCGAAAGATTCACCGCCATCCGGGGAACCTCGCAACCAGCCAAGCGCCACGCCCCAAGCTGCCGGCAAGCTTCGCGCAGAACCCAGGCTCCCAATTCGACGATGAACCCCATCTCTTCCGCGACGGGTATGAATTGAGCCGGCGGCACGTCGCCCAGTTCCGGATTGGTCCAGCGCAGCAGCGCTTCGACTCCCACGAACCGGCGGTCCGAAAGGCGGTACATGGGCTGGTACACAAGGTAGAGCTCACGCCGCTCGAGGGCGGTGCGCAGGGCGTTTTCCAGGGTCATCCTCTCCAGGGCTCCGGCTCCCAGGGAGGGTTCGTAATACTGGTAGTTGTTGCGACCCAGTTCCTTGGCTTTGTAGAGGGCGAGGTCGGCATGCCGCAGCAAGGTGTCCGGGTCCTCGCCATCCTTGGGGAAGAGGCCGATTCCCAGGCTGGCGGTCAAATAGAGGTCGCGTCCTGCGACGGGGAACGGATGACCGAAGATTTCCACAAGCTTGCGAGCCACGGTCGACACGCTGTAGGAGGAGACATCCTTTTCCAGAACGATGATGAATTCGTCTCCGCCGACCCGGGCGATGGTATCGCTGGCCCGCAATTGAGCTGCCATGGCGCGGGCGGCGAGCTTGAGGATTTCGTCTCCCACCGGATGGCCCAAGGTGTCGTTGATCTGCTTGAACCGGTCCAGATCGACGAAAATCACGGCCACTCCCTGGCGATCGCGGCGCCCCCGTTCTAGAGCGTGTTCCAGCCGGTCGCGCAGGAGGGTGCGATTGGGAAGCCCCGTCAAAGGATCGTGGTGGGCCAGATGATAGAGGGCATCCTGGGATTCCTTGACCGCAGTGATGTCGCTGAACACCGCGACATAATGGGTCGGCCGGCCCTGGCGGTCGCGTACCGAGCTGATCGTCAGCCATTCGGGATAGATTTCCCCGTTCTTACGCTTGTTCCAGAGTTCGCCCTGCCATTGTCCGGTGAGTTCCAAGGCAGACCAGAGGGCAGCGTAGAACTCGGCATCGTGGCGGCCAGAGCGCAGGAAACGCGGATTGAGACCGATGACTTCAAGTTCGGGATACCCGGTAATGACGGTAAAAGCGCGATTGACGGCGACGATTTCGCCGGCCGGGTTGGTGATGACGATACCCTCCCCCGCCGACGCGAAGACACTCGCCCAAAGACGCAGTGTCTCCTCGTTTTCCCGGCGCTCCGAGATGTCGCGGACGATGGCCGCAGTCCCCAGCAGATTGCCGTCTTCGTCGTTGAGGCGATAGGTCTGCAATTCGACCGGAAATTCGATGCCGTCGCGGCGCCGAAAGGCCTTCTCGTAGATCCCGGAGTGGCCCAGGGTGAGCACCTCCTCGTCGATAATTTCGGCTTCCGCCTCCGTCCATCCCGATGGCGTGATGTCGTGATAGTTGAGCCGGGTCAACTCGTCTTCAGCGTAGTCCAGCATCCCGCGGAAAGCGGCATTGCTCTCGACGATGCGACCGTCCACGTCCATCCGCACATAACCGTCGAGCATGCTGTCGTAGAGGCTTCGATAGCGCTCCTCGCTACGGCGCAGGGACTCCTCCCCCGCTTTGCGGGCCGTGATATCACGACCGATACCCAGCACGCCGATCAGATTGCCTACAGAATCGAACATGGGGGTCTTGACCGTTTCCAGCAGAACTCGGCGCCCGTTGCTGGCATAGGTGACTTGCTCTTCGTTGGCCTTTGGCCGGCCATGGGCTGCTGCTTCCAGATCCTTGGCGCGAAAGAAGTCGGCCAGTTCCTTGGGAACGAAATCGTAATCGGTGCGGCCGACGATATCGGTCTCGGCCGCGCCGAAGAAAAGTTCGAATTCGCGATTGCAGGCGAGATAAACCCCTTGCGGGTCCTTGAGCCAGATGAGATCGGGCAGCGTATTGACCAGAGTCCTCAGGAATCCGCGTTCCCGCTCCAATTCCGCCGTACGCCGCCGAACTTCGCGCCGCGAGAGACCCACCCAGATGAGCATCAGGGCACCGACCAAACCGGCGGCGAGCAGCCCCCAGATCAGGTTTCTCTCCAGCGGTTCAAGGTTGATGGGCGTTTCCAGCCACTTTTCCTCAAGAACCCGAACTTCGTCGGGAGCAAGGCGGGAGAAACCGCTTTCGACCAGGGCCAGGGTGGGTTGGTCGCCGGTCCGAACCGCCCGGTGCAGTTGTCCGGTAAACAGGGAGAACGCAGCCCGAAACTGACGGTGGGCATCGGCCCGGTATAGGAGATAGTCCGCTGGTGGACCGTCCATGCAGAAAACCTTGATTTCCCCGCTGGCTGCGGCTTCAACGAGACGGCCGTAGCTCGGGAAGCTGACCTGTCCTGTGACGTCCTGGGCAGTCAAGCGGTCGCTACAGGCGTCGCCTGCCTTGACTCCGACCGCAAAGCCTCGCAGTGACTTGGCGTCGACGATTCCGCCGATGCTGCGATGCACGTAGATATTGACCGGGATGGATGCATAGGGCGGGGAAAAATCGTACTGCTCGCCCCGCTCCGGAGACCGGAAGATCGTATCGATCACCTGTCC
>SSTA01000366.1 GCA_009469685.1 Azonexaceae bacterium
AGCTTGCGAGGCCAGCGGCACAGAATGTTCCGTCTTGGTCTTGGTGACGAAGTAACGCCACTCGGCTTTCTCCAGGTCAATATCCGCCCACAAGGCCTTCCGTAGCTCTCCAGGACGCACAAACAGGAGCGGCGCAAGGAGTAGCGCCGACTTGACCACAAACGTGCCTCTGAATGCATCTATGGCCCGCAGCAATTCCGCAACCTGGTCGGGGTCCGTCAGGCTGGCAAAGTTCTCGTGCTTGGCCGGTGGCAATGCTCCCCGCAGGTCGCCAGATGGATCGCGTTCAGCCCGGCCAGTCGCCACGGCATAGCGGAAGATTTGCCCGCAGTTCTGCTGCGCCCGGTGGGCTGTATCCAGTGCCCCCCTTGTCTCGATCCGGCGCAAGACCGTCAGCAGCTCAGGGGCGTTGATTTCGGCGATGGGTCGCCCACCCAGCCAGGGAAACACGTCCTTCTCAAGCCGCTGAATTATCTTAGCCGCATGAGTCGCTGCCCAGGTCGGCGCGTGTTTGGCAAACCACTCCCGGCCGACAGCCTCAAAGCTGTTTGCCGCCCGTTCGGCCTTTGCCGACTTCTGCACCTTGCGATTTTCGCCAGGGTCAACGTCATTGGCCAGGAGCTTCCGGGCTTCATCCCGGCGTTCGCGGGCCTCCTTCAAACCCACATCGGGATAGACGCCCAAGCTGATGCGCTTTTCCTTGCTCCCAAAGCGGTATTTCAGCCGCCACCACTTACCCCCACTGGGGGCAACTTCGAGGTAAAGGCCGCCCCCGTCAAAAATTTTTTGGGTCTTGTCGCTGGGCTTGGCGCTGCGGATTGCGGTATCGGTCAGGGGCATTTGGGGGCAACCTCCATGCGAATTAGCCTTGTTGCCCCCTATGTTGCCCCCAGTTGCCCCCGGATTGCAATAGCCTGATTCGGACTACTCAGGACAACAAAAAGGCCGGAAGCCTTGATTTAACCTGGCTTTCCGGCCTTCTTTGGACTGCTTTGGAAGTGTTCTTGGTGGACCGAAAGGGGATCGAACCCTCGACCTCTGCATTGCGAACGCAGCGCTCTCCCAGCTGAGCTATCGGCCCGTAGGGGGCGGATTTTATCCTCAGGCCTCCGCCCTTGGCAAACCTAGGACTTGCCGGCTCCGGCGGCAGCGCGCCGCAGGCGGTCGGCGACCGCCGTCCAGCCAGGATCGGTGGGGATTGCTTCGACGGCGATGACGTCGACCCCGGCGTGGTCCATGTCCCGCAGGGCAGCGTAGAGATCGTGGGCGTAGCCCACCGGGTCGGCCGGCAGCATGCGCCAGGCGTGGGGCATGCCGGCCTGGGGCGGCTGGCTGTGGCAGAGGGCGGCACAGCGGCCCCCACGGTGCCGGTGGCTGTTGAGGAAATCGAGCAGGCGGTCGCCGGCGACCAGGCGCAGGGGCGTCACCGGTGCGTAATGGGCCTCCAGGGAGCCTGAGACCCGCGGAGCTCCGGTCGCCGAATCGAGGGCGGGGAGACTGCCGAGAACGGCCTCGATGTGGCTGGGGTTGATGTGTCCGGGACGGAGGATGGCCGGAGTACCGCGGGAACAATCGATGATGGTCGATTCGATACCCACGGTGCACGGACCGCCGTCCAGGATCAGGGGCACGCGATCGCCCAATTCCTCGGCCACATGGGCTGCCGTAGTCGGGCTGATGCGGCCGAAGCGGTTGGCGGAAGGCGCGGCAATGCCGCCCGAGCCGCCCGCGGCGGCAAATGCGCGCAGAAGGTTCAGGGCGACGGGGTGGCCAGGGACACGGATGCCAACGGTGTCCTGGCCGCCGGTCACGGCGTCGGGCACCCAGGCTTGTTTCCTGAGGATCAGGGTCAGCGGTCCGGGCCAGAAGGCTTCCATCAGTTCCCAAGCCGCGTCGGGAACCGCTTCGGCCCAGCGTTCGACCCAATCGTGGCCGGCCACATGGACGATCAGGGGGTGATCGGCAGGGCGCCCCTTGGCGGCGAATATCCGGGCGACGGCGGCTGGATTGCTGGCATCGGCCCCCAGGCCGTAGACGGTCTCGGTGGGGAAGGCCACCAATTCGCCCGCCCGCAGGAGTTCAACGGCGCGGGCGGTGTCCGCCGCCGTCGACATCATTCGTCCTTGATGCCGATGGCGGCTCGGGCGGCCAGGGCGGCTCCCTGGACTTGGATGGGGTCGTCGCCGATAACTGTGAAATGGCCCATCTTGCGTCCCGGGCGGGCGTGGTGCTTGCCGTAGAGGTGGAGTTTCAGGTTGGGCACGGCGTAGAGCTTTGCCCAGTCCGGCTCGCGGTAGTGACTGCCTTCATACCAGAGGTCGCCCAGCAGATTGACCATCACCGCCACCGAGTGGGCGCGGGATTCACCCAGGGGAAGCCCGCACAGAGCCCGCACCTGTTGCTCGAACTGGTCGGTCACGCAGGCGTCCAGCGTGTAGTGGCCGCTGTTGTGGGGCCGCGGCGCCATTTCATTCACGTAGAGCTGGCCACGGCTGACGAAGAACTCGACGCCCATGGTGCCGACATAGCCGAGCTGTTCGGCGATACGGGCGGCGACGTCCTCGGCGTCGCTGCGCACGCAGCCCGAGGTTCGGGCAGGGACGATGGAGACGTCCAAAATGCCGCGCGCATGGCTGTTTTCGCTGGTGGGGAAGCACTGCACGGCGCCATCGTCGTCCCGGGCCAGCACGACGGACATTTCGTAGTCGAGGCTGAGTTTCTGCTCCAGGACGCAATGCTCGCCCTTGAAGTTGGCGAAGGCGACGAGCGCCTCTTCGCGGCTGTTCACCACCGCCTGCCCCTTGCCGTCGTAGCCGAAGCGGGCCACCTTGAGGATGCCGGGAAACAGATGGGCGCCGGCCTCGCGCAAATCGCCCTCGCCGGCGATGGCGGCGAAGGGGCCGTGGGGAAAACCGCTGGCCTGAAGGAAAGTCTTTTCGTGGATGCGGTTCTGGCATACGGCCACGGCCGCCGCCGAGGGGCGTACCACCACGAACTTGGCGAGGTACTCCAGAGTCTCCGCCGGCACGTTCTCGAACTCGGTGGTGACGGCGGCGCAGCCCGCGGCCAAGGCGTCGAGGGCGCCGAAATCGGTGTAAGAAGCCTGCAGATGGCGATCGGCGATCTGGCCGGCGGGGCTGTTGGCATCCGGATCGAGGACCCAGACCTTGTAGCCCATCTCGTGGGCAGCGGCGACGAAGAAGCGGCCGAGCTGGCCACCGCCGAGCATGCCGAGGGTTGCGGGAGGAAGAGTGATTCCGGTGCGCATGGGAAGAGGATCGCGAAGCGGCAAAAAGGAAGCGACGGGACGGTCTTGGGGCAAAGAATCGGACACGCGGCCGACGAGGCGCTGGCTTCGTCGGCGGGCCGGAATCAGACCTCGGGCAATTTCATGGCCAAGACCTTTTCGCTCTGGTTCTGGCGGAAGGCTGCCAGCCGGGCGGCCAGTTCAGCGTCTTCGTTGGCCAGCATGGCGACGGCGAAAAGGGCTGCGTTGGCCGCACCCGCCTCGCCGATGGCAAAGGTGGCCACCGGAACGCCCTTGGGCATCTGCACGATGGAAAGCAGCGAATCCTGGCCGGAAAGAGCCTTCGATTGCACCGGTACGCCAAGAACAGGCACCGTGGTCTTGGCGGCCAGCATGCCGGGCAGATGGGCAGCGCCGCCGGCCCCGGCGATGATGGCCTTCAACCCGCGCTCGCCGGCCATGGCGGCATAGTCGAACAGAAGATCGGGGGTGCGATGGGCCGAAACGACCTTGGCTTCGAAGTGCACGCCAAATTCCTTGAGGATGACGGCCGCCGCCTGCATGGTGGGCCAGTCGGAGTCGGAGCCCATGACGACGCCGACGAGGGGGTGCTTGGTGCTCATGGGCGGATTCCTGCCTTTCTTTCGGCGGCCTCGATGGTATTGGCCAGAAGCATGGTGATGGTCATCGGGCCGACGCCACCGGGGACCGGCGTGATCTGGCCGGCGACGGCCTTGCAGCCCTCGAAATCCACGTCGCCGCACAGCTTGCCGTCCGGGAGCCGGTTGATCCCGACGTCGATGACCACGGCGCCGGGCTTGACCATGTCGGCGCTGACGAAGCGCGGTCTGCCGACGGCAGCGACGACGATGTCGGCGCGGCGCGTGTGGAAGCCGAGGTCGCGGGTGCGGGAGTTGCACACGGTGACCGTGGCCCCGGCATTGATGAGCAGCAGGGCCATGGGTTTGCCGACGATGTTGGAACGGCCGATGACCACGGCTTCCTTGCCGGTCAGGTCGACCCCTCCCTTCTCGAACATCTTCATGACGCCGTAAGGGGTGCAGGGAATGAACCGGGGCTTGCCCTGGGCGAGCGCCCCGACGTTTTCGGCGTGGAAGCCGTCCACGTCCTTCTCCGCAGCAATGGCCTCGAGGACGGCCGACTCGTCGAACTGCTTCGGCAGGGGCAATTGAACCAGGATGCCGTGGATGGCCGGGTCCGCGTTCAGTGCGGCGATCCTGTCGAGTACGACCTGCGGATCGACGGCGGCATCGTAGTTGATCTTCTCGGAATGCATGCCGATGGCGTGGCAGGCATTGACCTTGTTGCGGACATAGACCTGGGACGCGGGATCCTCCCCCACCAGAATCACCACCAGCCCCGGACGCTGGCCCCGCGCCGTCAGGGCCTCGACCCGCGCCTTGAAGCTCTGGCGCAGTTCCTGGGCCAAGGCGTTGCCATCGATGATATGTGCCGTCATGCGCAAACTCTGCCAAAAA
>SSTA01000068.1 GCA_009469685.1 Azonexaceae bacterium
CACCCTTCCGCAAGACCGCGTCTATAGGCGCGCGGATTCTGCGCGGGCGTCCGCCTGAATTTCGGTCCACGCCGCCCGCGTGCCAGGAAGCCCGGCGCCGAAGACCGCGGGTGGATTGGGGAGCAGGAACGCCTTGTCGTTGGTCCCGCCTGAGGCCTCCGGTTGAGCATTCCGGGGTAGCTTTGCGTACCGCCTCCCCGCTGGGGCATGGGAATTGGGCTGGGCGGGAGCAATCGCCGGATACGAGAGACGCGCTGAAGCGGAGGCGCTTTACGCTGAAGCTTCCTGCAGGACGCCGCGGCGTATCTGATCACGCTCGAGGGCTTCAAAGAGTGCCTGGAAATTGCCCGCACCGAATCCTTCGTTGCCCTTGCGCTGGATGATCTCGAAAAAGATCGGGCCGATCATGTCGGCGGTGAAGATCTGCAGCAGGATTCCCCCGCCATTGGCGGCGCCGCCATCGATCAGGATGCCGGCCTCCCGCAGGCGGGCGATATCCTCTCCGTGGTCCGGCAGTCGGGCATCGATCTCGTCGTAGTAGCTCGCCGGCGTCTCCTGGAAGGGAATGCCGCGCCGGCGCAGCGCGTCCACCGAGCGCTGGATGTCGTCGGTCGCCAGGGCGATGTGCTGGATGCCTTCACCCCGGTAGCGGGCAAGGAACTCCTCGATTTGCGAGCGCTCGTCGCGGCTCTCGTTCAGCGGAATGCGGATCTTGCCGCAGGCGCTGATCATGGCTCGGCTCAAGAGCCCGGTCTGGCGCCCGGCGATGGCAAAGTGGCGGATTTCCCGGAATCCGAACACCTTTTCATAGAACGCAGCCCAGAGATCGAGATGGCCGCGCTCCAGATTGTGAGTGAGGTGGTCGATGACCGTGAGCCCGGTCTCCGCTTCGGGATCGGCAGAAGCGATCGGCTCGAAATCCACGTCGTAGATGGTCCGCGCGCCATAGCGATCCACCAGGTAGATGACCAGCCCGCCGACTCCCGCGATGGCCGGAATCTTCAACTCCATCGGTCCGACCGGCAGATCGATCGGCGTCGCTCCGCGCCGGATCGCCTCGGCATAGGCGCTGGCGGCGTCCCGTACGCGGAAAGCCATGGCGTTGCACGACGGACCGTGGCGGGCGGCATATTCCTCGGCCAGACTGCGCGGTTCGCGATTGAGAATGAAATTGATGTCGCCCTGGCGAAAATGGCTCACCGCCTTGTGCCGATGCCGCCCGACCTCGACAAAGCCGAGGCACTCGAACAGGCGAGCCAGGGCTTCGGGCTGCGGGCCCGTGAATTCGACGAACTCGAAGCCGTCGGTCGCCAGGGGATTGTCGAACTTGGCGGTCATGCGCGTGCTCTTCCATTCTAGCCGCAGGTTTGACGCTTGCTGGTTGGCCGAAGTTGCAACGAACCGCCCATCCTGCGATCGGGGAAGGGAGTAAACTGCGCCCCGATAGGAATCAGGGAGAAATGAATGAGACAAGTCGTGCTTGCCCTTCTGGGGTTGGTGCTGGCAGGAACCGTTGCGGCGGGGAGTCTGTCCGCGGACCATTATGTCGCCAAGCGTTACGGTCGCCTTGAAATCGCGCCCCCGGCGGGGCGCTGGGAAATCATCGATCGGGAGTCCCCGCAAGCCGACGAGGCGGGCGGCCCCGTTGCCGATCTTCAGCTTCGCCAGGTCGTCGAGGGGGTACGCCCGGTGGTGCGGATTACCGGCGTACGCAAGCTCGACGCCACGGTGACTGCCGAAAGCGTCTTGCGCACCAGCCGCGAGGCTCTGGTCGAGGTGGGGGGTCAAGTGGATCCGGTCCGTACGGTGCGCGTCGCGGGTCGCAACCTGCAGTCCTACGACGGAAGAATCGCCCCGGGCGGCCAGGCCGCCCGCTCGCGGCTGGTCCTGGTCGAAGGGCCCAAGGCCTTCTTCATCCTGCAGATGGTCGTTCCGGCCGCCGCCTTCGATGCTGCCGCGGAAGCGTTGGATCAGTTGCTGTCCGGGCTTTCCTACTGAGCCATGGCCAAACGGAAAGTCTGGGAAAACCTGCTCTCGGCCGAGCGGCCGGGCGCAGGGGCCGCGCCGAGCGCACCCGAGCGCACCGCCTACCAGCAGGACTATGACCGCATCGTCTTCACCTCTGCCTTTCGGCGCCTGAAGGACAAGACCCAGGTCTTTCCCCTCTCCCGGTCCGATTACGTCCGCACCCGCCTGACCCACAGTCTGGAGGCCAGTTGCGTCGGCCGATCCCTGGGCGCTGTGGTGGGGCGCGAGATCATCGCGCGGCACGGACTGAAGCATGTGGAGACGGCGGATTTCGGCGCCATCGTCGCCGCCGCCTGCCTGGCCCACGACATCGGCAATCCGCCCTTCGGCCATGCCGGCGAGGACGCCATCCGCGAGTGGTTCCGCGGTTCAGGACTGCTCGAGCGTCACCCCTTCTCTCCCGCCCAGCGCGCCGATTTTGAAGACTACGAAGGCAACGCCCAGGGTTTTCGCATCGTCACCCGCCTGCAATCGCCGGCCAATCCCGGGCTGCAACTTACCGCCGCGGTTCTCGCCACTTTCACCAAATACCCGAGGCCCTCCTGGGTCGGCGAGGAACTCGACGGAACGAGCGGCAAGAAGTTCGGCTATTTCCAGCAGGACGCCGAGTCCTTTCGTAGGGTCGCCGCGGCCACCGGATTGGTCGAGCGCATCCCCGGCGTCGCCTGGCGGCGGCACCCCCTGGCCAGCCTGGTCGAAGTGGCCGACGACATCTGCTACCTCATCGTCGACCTGGAAGACGCCGCCCGCCTGGGTTTCGTCCCCTATGCGGACGCCGAATTGCTGCTCGGCGACCTCGCCGGCAGCAGCGTCTATGGCGGCCGACTGGACCGTCTCCACGACCCCAAGGAGCGCCTCGAATACCTGCGCGCCAAGGCCATCGGCCGCCTGCTCGAGAGCGCCGCATCGGTCTTTCTGGAAAACGAGGATGCCATCCTGGAGGGGCGCTTCGACGACGCGCTGCTGTCCTGCTCTCCGCTTTCGATCCCGCTCCAGGCGGTGCTGCGGGTGGCCAAGGAAACCATCTACGTCGCCCGCCCGGCCCTGGAGATCGAAACTGCCGGCTTCGAGGTGCTGGGAGGACTCCTGGAACTCTTTACCCGAGCGGTGGAGGCCGGCGCCGGCGCAGAGCGCATGACCACCCGGGAGCGCATGCTGCTTCGCCTGTTGCCCGACCAGTTTTTAGGCCACGACGGCGATCCGGACGCCGATCCCTATGTCCGCCTCCTCCAGGTGGCCGATTTCGTCGCCGGAATGACCGATTCCTATGCGGTGGACCTGTACCGCAAGCTCAAGGGCATAGACCTGCCGAGCGATTGACCCGGCGGTGCCGGCCACCCCCGGTCCGGGAGCCGCCTTCGCCGCGCCCTCACCGGTGAGGTGCTGTCCCCGCCTGCGCGAGTCGCGTCGCGATGGCCTCGATCCATTCGTCGGAACCGAGGCGGGCGTCCAGGTTCCACGGGTGGCCGGCAAAGAGCGCGTCGCCGCTGAGTTCCCCGAGTTTCCGATAGCTTTCGAACTGGGATTCGTCGAACCACTGGTCGGCGGTGGTCTGGTGCGGAAATTCCTCGTGGGCGGCGTGGTAGTGGCGGATGTCGGCGGGTTCGTCGCCGGCGACCAGGGGTTTCACATAGACGAGGACGCCCGTGCCCCCCGCGGCGTAATCGATGCGGCCGATGGCAAAGCGGCGCCGTTCGTCACCGGCGGCGACCAGCGGGGCGAGGTCGAGGTGGATTTCAGCGCCGAAATCGTTGCGGCACTTGCGCACGGCGTTGCCGAGATCCTCGAAGCCGAAAGGCGCCGGGTCGCAGCCCGCATCGCAGACGACGATCAGGCGGCAGCGTCGGCGGACCAGTTCGTAGAGGCCCAGGTTTTCAAAGTGGCCGCCATCGGACAGATTGACGAAGCGGGTATTCTCGTTGGTGCGGGCGAAGAGTTCCCGCAGGAGGTAGAACAGTCCAAAGGTCGGGCTCTCCAGATTGGGATTGGGACTGCCGGGGTTGGGCACCCAGCGCCCGAGCCGAACGTTGAAGAAGGTCATGATGAAGGCGAGGGCCGGCGCGGTGTGGTAGCCCTGGTTGGGGTTTGCGGCGGCGCCGGAAGCCGCGATGGCGGTTCCCAGGTAAGGACCCCGGCCCAATCCGCTGCGCCAGCCGCGGCCGTTGAGATAGTCGGTCGTCGGCAAGGCCTGGGTCAGCGTCCGCCCGTCGCAGCAGAATCGGTAGCCGCAATGGGCGGGGGAAAAGACGAAGGGGGCGGCGAGCCGTTCCTGCCATTGCAGAGCCTCCACTTCGGTCAGGTTGAGGGCGCAATTCAGCAGGTGGATGGGCCGCTGGGAGGCAAGGTCGGCGAGTCCGAGGTCGTCGCGCAGGTCGAAATCGGTGAAGGGATCGGGTTTGCGCTGCGGATTGGAGGCCCCCAGGTAGCAGCGGGTCAGACGGTTGCGGTAGAACTGGTGCATGGAAAACATGTTGATGTCGACCCGCCAGGCGAGCAGGGCGGCAAGGGCCATGAGGCCGATGAAGACCCCCAGGAGCAGCCTGGGATGGGCTTCGGAGATCTGGCAACGCTCGGCTTCGATGCGCTGCACATGGGCGGAAAACCGTTGCCACTCGCCGGCTACGCCAGCCGGTGCCTGGGTTCCGGGAGTGTCGGGTGGTATCGGGCAGACCGTTGCCGCCTCCGGCACCTTATCCGTCAGGGCCAGTCCCTGGTGCAGCCCCCCGGCCAGCAGGAACAGGAGTCCGATGATGAAGACGTAGGGTGCCGCCTGGGCGACCCAATCCCGCCAGGAACGGGTGTCGGCGGCGGATCCGGGTTTGCCGCCGGTCTTGTCGCCCCGGGCCATCCAGATGCCGGCGCCGGAGGCGCTGGCCCACGCGACGCCCCCGGTGAGGGTCCAGTCCTTGAGATAGGCGAGGATCGCCGGGCCGTAGAAGGCGGCTCCGAAGACCAGGGCCCAGGCGATGGCGGCGGCCAGGCAAAGGCCGCCGGCGCGGCCCAGCCATTCCCGCATCGATTCCCGGAACCAGCGTTTCCCCATGCCGATGTGGAAAGCGCAGGCGACACAGACCACGATCAGGAGAAAGGGGCCGCCGAAGGCGAGGGCAAAGGGGATCGAGGCGCCGGCGCCGCGCGCAGCCTCCCCGTAGGCGGTCACCAGGGTGCCGAAGACGGCCCCGGCGATCAGGGGGGCGACGAAGAACCAGGCCAGCTTCGAGAGTCTGGCCCCCAGTGTCGCCGTGGAGTCCGGCCGCTTCTCCCGTCCGTTGCGGGCGAGGGGCGTGGCGAGGAGCCAGCCGAGAGTCCAGGAGAAGAAATAGAGGCAGGCCAGGGTGAAGCCCAACCGGGCGGGCGCCACGTCGGCCATGGCGCTGCGGCCGACGGCGGCGGCAATGAGGACCGTGGCCGCGAGGCCGCAGGCGACGCCGCCGTAGGCGCGCAGGGCCTGCCCGGGACCGCGATCGCGCGCGTCGATGCGCTGCAGGCCGGTGGCGATGGCCGTCGAGCCGACCACCAGAAGCGCGAAGGCGATCAGGGCAAACGGCGTCGTCGCCATGCTGCGCGCCGCCGTGGCGTGCTCTGCGGCCAGCAGGGGCAGGACG
>SSTA01000367.1 GCA_009469685.1 Azonexaceae bacterium
AAGCATGCCGATGGCGCCGCCGCCAAGGATCAGCACCCGGCCTTCCTGCAGTGGCCGGTGCAGCGCCCGTTGCGCCAGGTTGATCGCGTGCAGCGCCGTCGCCGCCGGCTCGGCCAGTGCCGCCGCGTCGACACCGATCCCGGCCGGCAGCGTGATCAGCGAGGCGGCGGGGATGCTCATGAAGTCGGCGAAGGCGCCCGGCCGCGTCATGCCGACCATGCCGCGATTGCTGCACAGGTTCTCTCGCCCCTGCACGCAGTGGTCGCAGACACCGCAGGTAATCGAGGGATTGCCGGACACCCGGTCACCGACGGCGACCGATGTTGCGCGCGACTCGACCACCACGCCGGCGAACTCATGGCCGAGCACCAGCCCCGGTTTGCGCCGCGGGTCGTGGCCGTGATAGGCGTGCATGTCGCTACCGCAAATGCCTGCGGCATCAATACGGACGATCACCTCGCCGTCCGCGACCTCCGGATACGGTCGTTCCTGCAGCTTGACTTCGTTGGGCTGGGTATAGACGAGTGCGCGCATGGTCAATTCATTTCGCCGTGTAGCCGCCGTCGAGCATCAGGGTCTGGCCGGTGACGTAGGCCGACGCGTCGCTGGCGAGGAACACCGCCACGCCGTGCAGGTCGGCCATCCGTCCATTGCGGCCGATCGCCGTCTGCGCCGCGTGTTTGCTCGCCAGTTCGTCGTTGTCGAACACGGCGGCGGTAAGTTGCGTGGGGAAGAAACCCGGACCGATCGCATTGCAGGTGATGCCGTGGCGCGACCACTCCTGGGCGATGGCCCGCGTCAATTGCAGAATGCCGCCCTTCGCCGCGCCGTAGGGCGCGCTATCGGCGAAGGCGCGATGGCTCTGCAGCGAGGCGATGTTGATCACCCTGCCCCAGCCTCTATCCTTCATCGCCGGGGCCAGGGCCTGGGTCAGGAAGAACGGCGCGGCCAGGTGCATCGTCAGTTGGCGGTCCCAGGTGGCGGTGGTCACTTCCGCGAAGGGCTGGCGCAGATTGACGCCGGCGCAGTTCACCAGGATGTCGATCGGCGTGCCGCAGCCGAGCGCGGCCGCGCTCAGCGCGTGGATGCCCTCATGGCCGCTCAGGTCCGCCGTCAAGGTCAGCGGCACCTCGATGCCCGCCGTGCGCAGGCGTTCGGCGGCGGCGGCGAGCCCGTTGCCGGCCGAGGTCGGGATCACCCGCGCGCCCGCCTTGCCCAGCGCATAAGCGATCGCCTCGCCGATGCCGCGACTGCCCCCGGTCACCAGGGCGCAGCGGCCGCCGAGGTCGAACAGTGCCTTGATCTCGTTGCCGGCGGGCGCGTTCATCGACCGTTCAGACCTCGACCGGCGTGCCGACGTCGAACTGCCCCTGCGGGAAGTACTTCCGTAGCCGGTCGTCGGCCGTGCGCGCATGCGCTTCCATGCCTTCCAGCCGGCTGATGCGCGCGGTCACCAGGCCAATGTCGCGGCTGGCTTCGCGCGTCATGCGCTGCCAGGTCAGCACCTTCATGAACTTGTGCACCGACAGGCCGCCCGAGTAGCGCGCCGCGCCCATGGTCGGCAGCACGTGGTTGGGGCCGCTGGCCTTGTCGCCATAGGCCACCGTGGTCTCCTCGCCGAGGAACAGCGAGCCGTAGCAGGTCAGATTGGCCAGCCACCAGTCGAGTTCGGCGGCATGCACTTCGAGGTGTTCGCTGGCGTACTTGTCCGACACCTCGACCACCTCCGCACGGCTGCCGCAGACGATAACTTCGCCATAGTCGCGCCAGGCGGCGCCGGCCGCGTCGCGCGCGGTCGGCGGCAACTTGGCGATCATTTCCGGCACCTTGTCCATCACGTCCCGCGCCAGCGCTTCGCTGGTGGTGAATAGCCAGGCCGGCGATTCGTGCCCATGCTCAGCCTGGCCGACCAGGTCGCTGGCGACGATGTAGGGGTCCGCCGTGGCATCGGCGATCACCGCGACCTCCGACGGACCGGCGAAGACATCGATGCCGACCTTGCCGAACAGCGTGCGCTTGGCTTCGGCGACGAACTTGTTGCCGGGGCCGACCACCACGTCGGCCGGCTTGCCGGAGAACAGGCCGTAGGCCATGCTGGCGATGGCCTGCACCCCGCCCAGGGTCATGATCACGTCCGCGCCGGCGGTCTTGAAGGCATAGAGCAGGTAAGGATGCATGCCGCCGCCGCGATACGGGCTGGAACAGGCAACGATGGTCTTCACGCCGGCCGCCTTGGCCGTGGCCACCGTCATGTAGGCGGACGCGATGTGCGCATAGCGCCCGGAAGGCGCATAGCAGCCGACCACATTGACCGGGATCACGCGCTGGCCGGCGGTCACGCCGGGGTGCACCTCGGTGGAGAACTCCAGCATGCTGTTCTTCTGCGCCGTGGCGAAGTCGAACACCTGCCTGACCGCGAAGTCGATGTCACGTTTCACCGCGTCCGGCACGTCCTTGATCGCCGCGTCGATCGCGGCGGCGGACATCACGATCTCGCCGTCCCAGTGATCGAGCTTGCGCGCGTAGTCGCGCACCGCCTCTTCGCCGCGGCCGCGGATCTCCGCAAGCATTTCCGTGACCACCTTTTGCGCCGTTCCGGTTTCGGTTTCCGGCGTCTTGCTGGCCGATTTCAAATAGGTGACCGACATCTCCACTCCTCTCGGTAAACCAAAGCCGATGCCGCGGCGTCCTCGCCGCGGCAGCTGGCGCCCTTGTCAGGCGCTCTCGTAGAGCCGGGTCAGCACGCACTCGCGGTGGCCCAGCGCTTCGGCGGCGGTATAGCGGCCGTTGGCGGTGCGCACGATCATCTCGAGCAGCATGTCGCCGGCCTTGTCCATATTGATTTCACGTTGCAGCAGGCCTGAGGTGTCGACGTCGACATGCTCGCCCATGGTGCGCACCGTGCGCGGGTTGGAGCAGATC
>SSTA01000368.1 GCA_009469685.1 Azonexaceae bacterium
ACCGATTCAGTTCAAAGGCACCACCCTCAAGATCATCCACGCCCTCCTCGGCAGCGCCGACCCCGCGATACTCCACGGGGCTCTGGCCGAATTGACCGGCAATACCGCCGACTTTTTCGACGGCGATCTCGCGGTTCTCGATTTCAGCCCTGCCGGGCCGTTGGCCGACCCCATCGATTGGGCGGCCATCCGCGAGCTTTTGCGCGGTTCCGGCCTCAGCGCGGTGGCCTCCCGCGGCCTGCCGCCGGATCTGGCAGCGGCCTGCGGCCTACCGTCGGTGGGAGACGGTGCCCTGGGGCGGCCGAACCGCGGCGCGCCTCCGGCCCCGGAGCCCCCGGCGGCTCCTGCCCCGGCCCCCGCGCCGGCGTCGCCTCCCGAAGCCGCGGCCGCGACACCCTCGGGCCAAGCCCCGGCGGCAACGACGGTGCTCGACAAACCCCTGCGCTCCGGCCAGCGCTTCTACGCCCGGGGCGGCGACCTGGTCGTCCTGGCCATGGTCAGCGCCGGCGCCGAGGTGATCGCCGACGGCCACATCCACGTGTACGCGCCGCTGCGCGGCCGCGCCCTGGCCGGTGCGGCGGGGAATGCCGGCGCCCGCATCTTCACCACCAGCCTGGAGGCGGAACTGGTCTCCATCGCCGGCACCTACCGCACTTTCGAAGAAGGGCTGCCGGCCGACCTGGCCGGGCGGCCCGCCCAGATCAGCCTGGAGGGCGGATCGCTGCGCATCGCACCGCTCGCCCTGCGTTAATTGAACCCCAAACCGAGATCAGCATCGTGACCCGTATCATCACCATCACTTCCGGCAAAGGCGGGGTCGGCAAGACCACCACCAGCGCCAGCTTCGCCACCGGCCTCGCCCAGCGCGGCTACAAGACCGTCGTCATCGACTTCGACGTGGGCCTGCGCAACCTGGACCTCATCATGGGCTGCGAGCGCCGCGTGGTCTATGACCTGATCAACGTCATCAACGGCGAGGCCACCCTCACCCAGGGCCTGATCAAGGACAAGCACGGCGACAACCTGTGGGTGCTGCCGGCTTCGCAAACCCGGGACAAGGACGCCCTCAAGGAAGAAGGCGTCGAACGGGTGCTCGCCGAGCTCACCCACCAGGGCTTCGATTTCATCGTCTGCGATTCCCCCGCCGGCATCGAGCACGGCGCGGTGATGGCGCTGACCTTCGCCGACGAGGCGGTGGTGGTGACCAATCCGGAAGTGTCTTCCGTGCGCGATTCCGACCGCATCCTGGGCATCCTCCAGGCCAAGTCCCGCCGCGCCATCGAAGGCCGCGAACCGGTGAAGGAACACCTGCTGATCACCCGCTACAACCCGGGCCGGGTCGAGGCGGGGGAAATGCTTTCCTACAAGGACATCCAGGAAATCCTGCGGGTGCCCATCCTGGGCGTCATCCCGGAATCGGAGGATGTGCTCCAGGCCTCGAACCAGGGCGCCCCGGTGATCCACCAGAAGGAATCCGACGCCTCCCAGGCCTATCACGATGCCATCGCCCGCTTCCTCGGCGAGGACCAGCCCCTGCGCTTCGTCGATTACGTCAAGCCCGGGCTCCTGAAGCGTCTGTTCGGAGGCAAGTGAGATGTCGCTGCTTTCGATGCTCTTCGGCAACAAGCCGAAAACCGCCCAGGTGGCCAAGGAGCGGCTGCAACTCATCATCGCCCGGGAGCGGGACGGCGGCACCAGCCCCGATTTCCTTCCCGACCTGCAGCGCGACCTGATCCAGGTGATCTCCAAGTACGTCAAGGTCAATCCGGAAGACATCCGCGTCTCCCTGGAAAAACAGGACCGCTACGAGGTGCTGGAGGTCAATATCGTCCTGCCGGAAAAAGCCTGAGCGCACTCAGATGAGCGGCTCCAGCCCGTGCCATTGGCGCGCCCGGGAGCAGGCGGTGTGGTGGGGTTCGAACTCCCGGCAGGGGGATGGCCGGGCGTCGTAGATCGTACAGCTGACGGCTTTCCCCACCGTGCCGCCGAGGGCGCCGCAGCGGGGAGGCGAGGCGTCGGTGCCGGCCAGACGCATCAGGCGTCCGGTCAGCGGAACCGCCAGGACCGGGGGAACGCCGCTCCCCCAGGGGAGTTCGCCGCCGGCGAGTTCCGCCCGGTCGAAATCGACCCGGAAGGCGGCGCAGCAGGCGCCGCAGGTCTGACAGGGATTGGCGGCCGTCAACAACCGATGACCTTGAATTCGACCCGACGATCGAGGGCATCGCTGCCATCGTCCTTGCCGTTGCCGATCAGGGCTTCCCGCGAGCCGACGCCGTGGGCGATGGTGCGCTTGCCCAGCCCGGGCGAGAACTGGTCCAGCCGGGTCTTGACGTATTCCGCGCGCAGGAACGAGAGGCGTTCGTTCATCGGCTCCGGCCCGCTGGGGCTGGTGTGGCCGGTCACCTCGAGACAGGTGTTGCGCCGCGCCGCACGGCTGGCCAACTGCGCCAGCCAGATCGGATAGGGCTCGCTCAACTTGCGGTCGGCAATGAAGGCCGTGGTGCCGGGACGGAAGAGAAACTTGACCCCGACCCGCTTGTTCTCGAGGCCGAAATCGACCATCTGACCGAAGGCGTCGGTGGCCGCTTCCTTGCGTCCCAACCGCCAGTTGGTGAGATAAAGCCCGGAGAACACCCGGAACTGGTTGCCGAAGGGCACTCGCAGAGCGCTCTCGTAGAGGGCCAGGGCATCGGCGTACTTGCCGGCGCCGTAGGCGTCGATGGCCTGGGCCACCATGGACGCCGCCAGGATGCGATCGACGTACAGGGGATTGATCGGGTCGCCGGCCTTGGTCCCCTGGCAGGTACGGATATAGCCCAGGGTCGAAGGATCTTCGGTCCATGCCGGACTGTCCTGGAAGAAGGCGGTCGGGGTGACATCCACATTGCCCGGCTGGGCGAAGGCCAATCCCTTGCCCACCAGCTTGCCCGACTTGAGATCGGCGAGCGCCAGGCAGATGCGGAAGGCTTCCCGCAGGCCCTCGGTCTTGCGCTCCTTGTTCAC
>SSTA01000369.1 GCA_009469685.1 Azonexaceae bacterium
GACCTTCTCGGCTTCGGCTTCCAGACCGCGCTGTTCGATCTGCTTCTCCTTGAAAGGCAGGATGTGCTTCATCGATTCCGCCTGGGCCTTGGCGGCGATGATCTGCTCTTCGCCGGCAGCGGCAGCGGCCGTCTCGCGGCGCGCTTTGTCGGCCAAGGCTTCGAGTTCGGTTTGTTTGACCTGCTTCTCTTTCAGCTCGAGGGTGTAGCGCATCCTCTCGCTCGCCAGTTCCTCAGCCAGCAGCTTTTCCATGCCGGACTTGTAGTCGGCCGGCAGGTCCACCTTGCCCACCAGCACCTGCTGGAGCTTGATGCCGTCCCTATCCAGCATGGGCTTCAATTCGGCCTCGACGGCTTCCTTGATTTCCTGCCGTTTGCTGGAAAAAATTTCGCGCACGGTGTAGCGGGCCAGAGTTTTGTAGAGCACCCCCTGCACCGCCGGCGCCACCACCTGGCCCCCGATGTCCTCCGGGAGAGCCCGCGCCACAGTCGCGATGCGGGCCGGGTCGAGAGCGTAGCGGACGGCTACGTCCATACCGATGGAGAGCCCTTCCACAGTCTGGTACGGGGCGCTCCCTTCGGCACTGGCGGCGCCGGCCGGACGATAGGTCTGGTCGCGCAGGGAATAGCGGCGCAGTTCGTGTAGACCCGGAATCACCAGCACGGCTCCTTCCTGGAACTCGTCGCTGGTGCCGGTGAATTGGTTGATGCGCAGTCCCACCTCGCCCCGATCCACGCTCTGCATGGGGGGATGGGTAGAGATGCCGTAGGCGCCGATTCCGGCAATGGACAGCGCGATGAGGCTCAGGCGAGCCCCATGGGCGCGGCGAGCCAGTTGGCCGGCCGCGCGGCCGGTGCGGGAAGCCAGATTGCCAGCGGATTGGCGCAGGCCGTCGAGCATGTCCAGAAGACGTTCTTTCACGATTTTCTCCTCAAAGTCGATGTTCCGGGATGGGGCCGGAGCCCTCGGAGGCCGGTCGGGAACTCGAGTCCCACATTCCTGCCGCCATGGATGCCATCGTGCAGGAAGCGCCATGGAGCAAGCCATGCCGCAGCGAGGTGACTTCGGTAAGGCTGAGGAGACGAATGCTCCGGCGCGTGAGTGAACGCTCACGCAGGCAGGGAGCGCCCCGCCCCGCGACCCTGCGGGTCCGGGGAGGATTCAAGAGGCAAAGAGATCAGCGAGCCAGTCTGCGAAGAAGTTCTCGGGCCGGGCGATCTTCCGCCTGGGCAGCTTGCTCCAGAAGGCGCAGAGCGGCCAACCGGTCGCCCGGTGCACCTCGGTCCAGACGCATCAGCGCCCCGTTGTAGGCCGCGATAGGGCTACCCAGACTTGCCGCCTCGTCGAAGATACGCAGGGCCTGGTCCGGACAGAGAAGGAAAATGTCAGCTCCGGCCCCCGCATGGAGCAAACCCTCGGCATCCTTCGCCTGACGCAAGGAGTCCTCCAGGAAGGTCGGCCAGCTGGCCACAAGCGCCGCCATGACTTCGTCCCCCTTCTTGACCTGATAGGGCCCCGAGCCGGACATCACCGAGAGTGCTTGTCTTGTCGTTCGCAGGGAACCGTCCGCCGCCATCCAGACGAAACCATCCTGGCCTTGAACCGGCACACCGCCCAAAGCACTGGAAAGTCTGGCGGCCAGGGATTTTTCTTTCGGCCCGGGCGCCACACCGCTCCAGGATGCCTTGAGGACAACGCGTCGGACACCCTTATTGCGATAGGGGCGTACCGAATCCGCCAGCTCTTCGACCGGAATGATTCGCATCTCCTGGTCATAAAAACGCCACGGGCTGGAGTGGAGAAAGATATTGAGCACCGTAGGGTCGTCACGCCCCGGCCCCCGAGCTGCATATTCGTAAAGGGCCTGGGCCGCCGAGACACAGGCAGGCCCCTCGATACAGCGCTCTACGGTCAGCGCGCCCACCACCGGAAGATGCGCGGCGCAGCCGGCCCAGGCGGGCTTGCAGACGGCGAGCCCAAGGGCGGCGAGCGGACCGTGCAACATCCTGAAATAGCGTTGAAATTCCTTCATGGGGTCGGCTTTTCGCGCACTTTGAGCGACTGCAGCAGAGCCTCGACGGCCTTGCGATTGATCGCGTAGGGCTCTTTGCCGGTCACCGAGAGGTGCACGTCGATCCAGGTTCCGGACTGGACCCAGTGCGCCCGAACGTGAGCGCTCGATCCACCGGGAAGAGGCAGGTGATAGAAGACCGCATCCCACTGACCGCGCCGTTCAAAGTTCACGTCTGCGGGAACAGGCAGATTTCGCTGACGCCAGGCCGCGCTGTCGCCATTCCAGACGACCTCTGCACCGCGATACCTCTGCGACGGTTCGAACCACCCCGAAAGAACCGCGCCGTTGGCCGATTCAAAATGGAAATAGCGCGGATTGGCGGTCGATCCGCCAATGTCCAGGGGCTTGAAAACCAATTCACCGCGTGGCACAAGCAATTCCAGGCGGCTTGCCGGAAGCGACACGCCATACCCATCGTCGGTTTCGGTAACCGCCAGGCGATCCGCAGACTGTGCCACGGCCACATCCGCGAGCCAGAAAACCACCCATGCAAGAATGAAGCGCTTTGCCCAACTGACCATGGGTCCCAGTCCGTGAAGAGGTGAGGGGTCATTGCGGTTCATGAGCGGAGACCGCCAAACAGCTTCAGCCAAGCAGGCCAATAACCCCGACGCGAGCCGGGATGATGCCATTGAACTAATGCCCCGGCAATACCGTTCACCGTGGCGTGTAGGGAACAAGTAATCTGTCCGGACTTGTAGCAAATGATCTGTCCGGTTTCATTCTTTGCCAGAGGAGGTGAAGGATGAGACGGACGGAAGTGCTACAGGAGATCAGGAAGATGCGATTTGAAGAAGCGTATGGGGGCTGGCAAAGCGGTCGATTGACGCAATCGGAAGCGGCGAGCCTGCTGGGGGTATGTGAGCGGACCTTTCGGCGCTATCTGGGGCGTTACGAAGGCTCGGGGCTTGAGGGGCTCATTGACCGGCGACTGGAACAAGTCTCCCAGCGGCGGGCGCCGGTGGACGAAGTGCTGCGGGTGACCGAGAGTTACCGTCGGCGGCACGAAGGCTGGAGCGCAAAGCACTTCTACGCCTGGTACCGCAAGGACGGAGGAACTCGGAGCTACACGTGGGTCAAGAGCCGGCTGCAGGAAGCCGAGCTGGTCCCCAAGGCCAAGGCACGCGGGGCGCACAGGAAACGCCGGGAGCGCTCGCCTTGGCCGGGGTTGATGATCCACCAGGACGGCAGCCACCACGAATGGGTACCAGGGCGGAAATGGGACCTGATCGTAACGATGGACGATGCCACCAGCGAGCACTACTCGATGTTCTTCGTGGCCGAGGAGGGGACGGTGAGTAGCCTCTTGGGCGTCAAGGAGGTGATCGAGTCCCGGGGCCTCTTCTCAAGCTTCTACTCCGACCGGGGCAGCCACTACTGGCATACACCGGAAGCCGGCGGCAAGGTGGACAAGAAGAACCTCACCCAATTCGGCCAGGCCATGCGACGCCTGGGCATCGAGATGATTCCGGCCTACTCGCCGGAGGCCAGGGGGCGTTCGGAGCGGATGTTTCGCACCCACCAGGACCGCTTGCCGCGGGAATTGGCGCTGGCGGGCATCACTGACATGGAGGCGGCCAACCGCTACCTGACGGAAACCTACCGGCCAGCCTTCAACGCCGAATTCATGCAGCCGGCCATGGAGGAAGGCAGCGCCTTCGTCGCCTGGATCGGCGGCGCCCTGGACGACATTCTGTGCGAGCGCTTCGAACGCCAAGTCGGTCCCGACAATTGCGTGAGCTTCGAGGGGAAGAAGCTCCAAATCCCTGCCGATCGCCATCGCTGCCACTACGTGCGGGCCAAAGTGGCGGTGCTGCGCCGGATCGACGGAACCTTGGCCATCTTCCATGGCCCGCGCAAGCTGGCCGACTATACGCCGGAGGGCCAACTGAAGCGCGCTGGATTGAAGGCGGTTGCGTAGGTCCGCCGCGGCCGCCCGGGGTGGGGAAAGCGATTCCGGGCTACGCCCTCCACCGCTTTCCCCACCCCGGACAATGCGGACAATTCATTTGCTACAGAACCGGACAGATCTATTTGTTGCCAACAC
>SSTA01000069.1 GCA_009469685.1 Azonexaceae bacterium
CGCTACAACAGTCGGACCAATCCGGGGCTCGCGCGGCGCTGCGGCGCCCTCTTCTCCCTTGGGCACGGTGCCGTCGTGGTCGCCATCGCCCTGGGAGTCTCGGTCCTGGCTTCCGGCTGGCGGGTTCCGGAGCAGTTCGCCACCTTGGGGGCGGCGATCTCCATCGCCTTTCTTCTCGCCCTGGGCAGCCTCAATCTCGCTGCGGTCCTCGCCACGGCTCCGCACGAAATGGTTCAGCCCGTGGGATTGAAGGGAAAGCTTCTGGGACGCCTGCGTCACGCCGGCCACCCTGCTCTGGTGGCGGGAGTCGGCGCCCTTTTCGCCCTGTCCTTCGACACCCTCTCCCAGGCCGCCTTCTTCGCTTTCGCCGCGGCCTCCTACGGGGGATGGACGCACGCCCTCGGACTCGCGCTCCTATTCCTCCTCGGAATGCTGGTCACCGATGGCATCAATGGCGCCTGGATCGCCCGGCTCATTGCCCGGGCGGACGAGGTGGCGCTTATCGCCTCCCGCGTCATGGGTCTGGCGGTCTCGGGGATCAGCCTGCTGGTCGCCGCCTTTGGGCTTGCCCGTCTGCTTTCGCCGACCGTAGAGGGCTGGAGCGACGGGAAGGAGCTTGCGGTCGGTGGCCTCTTGCTCGCGTGTATCGCCGCCAGCTTCCTGCTTGCATTGCGCCTCGGCCGGCGGCCGGTCGCTTCCTAGTTCCGCTGCCGAGGCAGCACAGAGGCGAAAGAGCTCTGAAGAAGGAGCCGGGAACGCGTAGACTGCGCGAGTGTCCTCTCTTGAGGGAATGCTAGGGGAGTCGCCGGGTGAGCGCTGGCAAATTGGAAGAAACCGCATCCGGGCAGTGGGTCGGCGCCTTTGCCGACCTGGCCCGCACGGTGTTCGTTCCGACCGATGCTCAATTGCGCATCCTGCATTGGCCGCCCAGCGCCGAAACTCTGCTGGGCTGGTCTGCCCAACGGGCAGTAGGGTTCAGTCTTCCTGCCGTCCTGAGCCTCGCCCGCGCTTCGCAACTCGATCTGCGGGCGGCCATCGAAGCCGGCAAGGACCTTGACGACGTCTTGCTTCCCGCTCGACGCCTGGGGGGCGGCCGCTGCCCCTTGAGGGGGGCGGCCCGCATCGTGCGGGCCGCAGCCGGACAGATCGAGGGGGTTGCCTGGTCCCTGCGACCGGAACCCGACTGCGGAGCCTCCGCCAAAGCGGAGGCACAGCCGCTGGACATCGCTTTGTCCCGCTGGCCGGGGGCTCTCGACCGCCTGAACTTCCCGGTGGCTCTGGTCGATACGGTCTGCAGTGTCCGCATGGCCAACCGGTACGCCCGCAAGATCCTCAACCTGGAGGTGGGCCGCCCCTGGCCCCCGGAACTCCGCGGGCCTTCGGGGAGTAACTGGTGGCACGGGAGCGCCGATCGAGAACCGACGACAAACCGCTGGGAACTTGAAATCCAGGGGCGGCGCCTGGACATGAGCGCACTGCCCATCGCGGTCAACGGCGAGACCCCGGACTTCGTGTTGTGTGTCGGTATTCCCTCGGCGCCCGGGCTGTCGGCCGAATTGCGCAAATTCTACCGGGCAGTGGATGAAAACCTCGCGGGCGTTGTCATTACCGATGCGGAAGCCCGCATCGAATACGCCAACCCGCAGGCCTGCGAGATACTCGGTTGTTCGCCGGTGGAACTCATCCACCGGGACGTTCGCAGCCTCTATCTGCCTGCTGTCGATGCGGGCGATGGAATGGACGGCCCTTTGAGCCAGGGTGCCTTGGATGTCCAGATGCAACGCCCGGACGGCGAAATCCGCGCAGTCCGTGCAGCGATTTCCGACATTCCCGGCGAAGACGGAAGCATTGCCAACTGGGTGATTCTCATCGACGATATCTCGGAGCGCCGCGCCCTGGAGGTCCGGGAGCGGCAATTGCGCGAACAGGTCGCCCAGTCGGCAAGGCTGGCGGCCGTCGGGGAAATTGCCACCATGATCGCTCACGAGATCAATCAGCCACTGTCCAACATCGCCAACTTCGGTCGCGGGCTCTTGCATCGCCTGGCCCGCGGTCCGGTGGATTCCGAAGCGCTGTCCGATACCCTGGAGGAAATGGTCCGCCAGGTTGAGCGCGCGGACAAGGTGGTCCGTAATGTCCGTACCCTGGCTCGGCGCCCGGGCGCCCAAGCTTCGGCATCGGATATCAACCGACTGCTCGAGACGAATCTTCCAACTTTTCACCTGCTCGCTCGCAGTGCAGGTGTGCGCATCGTCCTTGATCCGGCACCCGAACTCGTTTCGCTCACGGCTGACGCGAGCCAGATCGAGCAGGTGCTGGTCAATCTGGTGAAGAATGCCATCGAAGCTTGCGAGAGCCTGGATTCCGACGCGCGCCGGGTCGTCATCCGCACCCGACCCGGCGCCAGCGGCGGCATCGCCGTCGAAGTCGAGGATCCTGCCCCTATGCTAGCGCCTGAAATTCTCAAGCGCATTGGCGAACCCTTCTTTACCACCAAGGCCGACGGACTGGGACTGGGGCTTTCCATCAGCCGCACGCTGCTTGAGAATTACGGTTGCCGCCTTTCTATCCGTCCGCTGGACGGCGGAGGCAAGGCTTTCCATTTCGAACTGCCACCGCCCCATGAGCCTAACTGATCCCGTCGCGTCTCCCTCGCCGATACCCGTGGTCTATGTCGTGGACGACGATCCCGTGGCGCGCAAGTCGGTCAGCTTCCTGGTCGGCATCCTCGATGTCGAGGTCTGCCCCCTGGAATCCGCAGAATCTTTCTTGGCCGCCTACCGGCCAGGCCTGCCCAATTGCCTGATCCTCGACGTGCGCATGCCCGGCATGAGCGGAATGGAACTCCAGTCCGAACTCCTGCGGCGCCAGATTGATATTCCGATCATCTTCGTTTCCGGTCACGGCGACATTCCCATGGCCGTGCGGGCCATGCAGTCCGGTGCCCTGGATTTCCTGACCAAGCCCTATAGCGACCAGGACTTGTTGGAGCGCGTCCAGAAAGCCCTGCGGCTGGACGTCGAGCGCAAGCAGCGGCGCCGCCAGCAGGCTGCGGTTCGAGCCCGCTTGGCCCTTCTGACGCAGAGGGAAGTCGACGTTTTGCAACTCGTGGTGAAGGGCATGACCAACAAGGAAATCGCCCAGTCACTGACGATCAGTGTCAAAACCGTGGAAACCCATCGGGCCCGAGTCATGGAGAAGATGCGGGCCGAAAGTCTCGCCGGGCTGTGCGCGGCTATTCAGGCCGCCCAGCAGCCCGCTTGACATCGGGGTTTACCCGCATCCGCTCCCTGTCTTACCCGAATTTCCCTGGGTATCCCGGGCAGATAGACTTGCTCCGTAAAAATAGGATCGTGTGTCTGCCATGTCCGGCCGACGATCCGATAAAGGAGCGACGGTAATGGACATTCTTCTGCTTGACCCCGATCAGGAGCGCAGGAAGCGCTTACTGGAGGCGATCGACCTGCTCGGTTACGTACGGTCGGTTCGCTTCACCAACAATCTTGCCGAGACGCGCACCATGGCCCGTCACGGTCAATTCAGCGTGGCCCTGGTCGGGCCCGATCTGCCCGAACATACCCTGGCCGCCATCACGTTCATGCGCGGCCTCATGCCTTCGACCCTGCTCATCGCCTACGACGGATTCGACCGCTACGACTTCGCCCGGCAGCAGCGGATTCTCGATGCCGGGGCCAACGCGGTCTTCGATATCCGCTTTTCGGCCACGAAGATTGCCATGCTATTGCGGCCTCTGATGCGCGGCAGTATTGGCGGTCTGGAACTGGTGGAGCAGCCAGTCGCCGCCTGACGAAATCAGGCTGGAGATGCTGCGCTGGCTTGGCGCGGCCAAAGAGAGGGCGAGCCGCAGGGTTCGCCCTCGGTCTTTATCCTGTTCGATCTGCGGGCATGGTTACGCGCCCAAGGGGAGCACGGCAATCACGGCGTCCGCTTCCTGGGGCCGGCCGAGCAGGTATCCCTGTACCGAGTCACAGCCAAGTTCGGCCAGAGCCGCCAACTGCCTTTCGGTTTCCACGCCCTCGGCCATGGCGCTCATGTCCAGCGAGTGGGCCATGAGGATGACCGTACGGACGATCTCCAGGTCATTGACGTTGTCGGGGTCGTCCAGGCCATGGATGAAGGAGCGGTCGATCTTGAGGGTCGACAACGGCAGCCGAGAGAGGCGGGAAAGGGACGAGTAGCCTGTGCCAAAATCGTCCAGACTGCTGGAGACGCCCATGCCTTTGAGCTGCAGCAGTGTGCTGGCCACTATGTCGGGGCTGCTGCCCATGGCCCCCTCGGTGATTTCGACCGTCACTGCCTTGGGGGAAAGGTCGTAGTAGTGCAACAGGCGCATGAGCGCTTCGCCGATCCCGGGGCCACGGATGTGTAGCGGCGAGACATTGAGTGCTACCGGAGGAGGCAGGCGCCCGGCCGCTCGCCATGCCTTGATTTGACGCATGGCGGCCTGGAAAACCCACTCGGTCAGGGGCAGGATGAGCCCGGATTCCTCAGCCAAGGGGATGAATCGGCTGGGAGGGACCTCCCCGAAGACGGGTGAGTTCCAACGCAGCAGGGCCTCCAGTCCGATCAGGCATTTGTCCGGGAGGCTGTGCTGGGGCTGGTAGACAAGACGCAATTCGTCATCGCTTGCCAGTGCCTGCCGTAAGCCGTTGATGAGGCCCAGGCGTTCGGCGGGAGCGCGGCGGATCTCCGCCGAGGAATAGCAGTAGGTATTGCGGCCGCTTTCCTTGGCCCGGTGCATGGCGGCGTCGGCGCTCTGGAGCAGGGCGCCGACGTCCTCGCCATCGCTGGGGTAGAAGGCGATACCCATGCTGGCCGTAATCCGCTGACTGAAGCCGGTGGCTGAAAGTGGTGTGTCTAGGGCCAGGCGGCAGCGTTCGACAAAGGGCTCGATCTCGCCCTCGCGCAGTTCGTCCACCAGAACGACGAATTCGTCGCTTCCGAGTCGGGCCACCGAATCCTGCTCGCGCACGGCGTGAATCAGGCGTTCGGCGACGCTGCGCAGGACATTGTCGCCGTATTCGTGGCCCAGGCTGTCGTTGATGTCCTTGAAATTGTCGAGGTCGATATAGAGGATGGCGAAGCGGTGCTGGTGACGCTGGGCTCGCACGACGGCCCTTCGGACGCGGTCGTTGAACAGCGCCCGGTTGGGCAGGTGGGTGACCAGGTCGTGCATGGCCTGGAATTCGAGATTGCGGTGCGCTTCCCGCAGGCTGGTGATGTCGGAGAAGATGGCCACGTAATTGCAGATGTCGCCTTTCTCGTCGCGGATGGCGTTGATGGTCAACCATTCGGTAAATAGGGTGCCAGACTTGGTGCGGTTCTCGATTTCCCCCTGCCATAGACCCGTCGAGTTGATTTGAGTCCACATGGCCCGGTAGAAATCGGCATCGTGGCGGTCGCTGCGCAGCATGCGGGGGGTCTGGCCCAGGGCCTCAGTTGCGCTGTACCCGGTGATCTTGGTGAAGGCTTCGTTCACCGTCACGATGCGCTGCTGGGCGTCGGTGATCATGACCGCCTCGGCCGCTCCGCTGATGACGCGCGCGGCAAGGCGCAACTGCTCGTCCGCCCGGCGTTTGTCGGTGATATCGGTCATCTGGACGCAAAGGGCATAGACTTCGCCGGCGCTGTCGGTGAGCGGGAAGCGGACCTGATGCAGCCAGCGGGCGCCGCGCCGCGTATCGACGATCTCTTCGACTTCGATCAGTTCGCTGCGGCGTAGCGTCATCAGTTCTTCGTCGCGGAAGCGCTTGGCCAGGGCCCGGGACATCAGTTGGGAGTCGGCCAGGCCGGTGAAGTCTTTGTTCCCGTCGGCAAAATAGTCGCGGTAGCCTGCATTGGCGTAGAGGTACTTGCCCGAGACGTCCTTGATCGCGATGAGGAAGGGCGTATGCTCCATCACCGACCTGAGCCGACTCTCGCTTTCGTTGAGCAGGCGCGTGGCTTGAAGCAATTCGGTCTGCTCGAGAAGGCTGACGATGGCGCCCACAGCCTGATGATCCTGCCCGAAGATGAGGGTGATGCGCAGCAGGTATTCGTGGCCATCGCCGGAGACATGGACTTCCTTCGGCTGGCGCCGGTCGAGAGCTTCCTGAATCAAGCCGACGAAGGACGGCATGCCCTTGGGAAGAAACAAATTGCCGATTTCCTGGCCGAGTATGCCTCGGTGCATCTTGAAGAGGACTTCGGCGGCCGCATTGAAGCGATTGATCTGCAACTGGGCGTCGAGCACGATGATCGGCATGCCGACGTTATTCTGGATCGATTCCAGGTCGGAATTGGTCTTGATCAGGTCGGTGGACTTGACCTGCAGTTCCTCATTGATGGTGAGCAGTTCTTCATTGGTCGATTGCAGTTCTTCGTTGGCTGCCTCGAGCTCCTCGTTGGTCGCCTGCAATTCTTCATTGGCCGCCTGGACCTCCTCGTTGAGCGCCTGCATTTCCTCGTTTGAGGTTTCCAGTTCCTCGACCAGGGTCTGCATGTGCTCCCGGGTGGCGACCAGTTCGTCCTCCAGCTGCTTCTGGCCGGCATCGTGTGCCTCGCCCGAGTTGGAGGCCTTGAGTGGGTCCTCGGAGGGAACGAATGCCATCAGGAACAAGCGGTCACCACCGTCCACCAGGAGGGGATGAACGTGGAGCCGGATCATCGGGCCGCTCTTGCCCCGCAAGGGCAAGCGCCGACGCCCCTCGACGCTGGACCTTTTCTGATCGGCGGAACGCAGCAGGGCCTGGGCCTCGACCTTGAGTTCCCTCACCAGCAGGGTGGTCAGGTCGAGGGAGACACGACCGGCGGGGAATTGCAGATAGGTCGAAGCGTCGCCCAGGACGTGCTGGATCTGCATGTCCGCATTGACGACCACGCTGGGTGGAACGTAGATCTGCGCAGCTGCCTTGACGATGGATTGCTCGCGACTGGCCCCGGGCCGACCGGCAGCCGGCGGCGCAATCGGATCCGTCAGTTGGGCGATACTGACCGCAGCGCCCGAAGTGGCGGGGAGGCTGCGAACGCCTTCGGAGCGGCGGCGGAATAGGCGGGCTTCCTTGGCTTCCGGAACGAAGAGGAGGTCCTGCTGCGCGACACTCTCCGATTTGCCGAGAAAAAGTAGCCCCGCCGGCAGAAGGGCGTAATGAAACAGCGACAGGATGCGCGCTTGCAATTGGGGCTGAAGATAGATCAGGACATTGCGGCAGCTGATGAGGTCGAGACGAAGGAATGGCGGATCGAGCACCAAGTCCTGCCGGGCGAAGATGACCATCTCGCGTATGGTCTTCGATATTTCGTAGCGATCCGCGACGGGCCGGAAATAGCGCTGGACCACCTCCGACCCCAGGTCGCTGAGGAGCGATGCGTTATACACGCCACGACGCGCGACCTGCATGGCCTCCATATCCACGTCGGTGGCAAAGATCTGAACCCGGTACTGGTCGAATCCGCCCCCCAGCAGTCGGTGAAGCTGGATGGCAATGCTATAGGCCTCTTCGCCAGTCGCGCAGCCGGGCACCCACACCCGAACTTCGTCGCCGGGCTCCTTGCGGCGCAGGAGCTTGCGTAATCCTTCCTCGAGCACTGCGAAGGACTCCCGGTCGCGGAAAAAGGAGGTGACCGAAATGAGGATGTCCCGCGCCAGATGGTCGAGCTCTTCCGGATGTTCCTCGACGAACTCGACATAGGCGTCGAGCGTGCTTTTGCGATTGGCGAAGAGGCGGCGCTCGACCCGACGCCAGAGGGTCGCTTCCTTGTAGCCGGAAAAATCAAGCTTGGTCCGAGTGCGCACTTTGGCCAGCAGGCGCTTGAGCGCGGACAGCGGCAATTCCTGGACATCGGCCGATGGGAGAACGGGGCGCGCCTCGGCGAGGCGCGCAAGTTCGTTGGCGATCTCCTCTGGGGTCTGGATCCAGTCCACGCATCCGGTATCGATAGCGGATTGGGGCATGCCGTCGTAACGCGCCGACCTGGGATCCTGGGCGAAGTTGAATCCGCCCCCCGCTTTGATCGCGCGCACGCCGCTGGAGCCATCCGATCCGGTTCCCGAAAGGATGATTCCGATGGCGTCTTCCTTTCTTTCTTCGGCGAGGGAGGAAAGAAAGAGATTGACCGAAGGTTTCGGGGAAATTTCCCGGGGGGATTCGATGAGCTGCAGGATGCCGTCGCGCAGGACGACATTCCGGTTGGGGGGTGTGATGTAGATGGTATCGGGAACCGGGGCCTGGCCATCCACCGCTTCGATGACCGGCAGCGCCGTTTCCCGGCCGAGCAGTTGGGGCAGCATGCTCTTGTAGGAAGAGGACAGGTGCTGGACCACCACATAGGACATGCCGGCCCCCTTGCGCAGATTGGAGACCAGGGAGGTGAGGGCTTCCAACCCCCCCGCGGAGGCGCCGATTCCGACCACGTAGTGGTGATGCGCCCCTCCCTTCTCCACGGGAGACGAAGCGGGATCCGCAACGGGAGCCGGGGCCGGAACCGCTACAGGAGCGTTTTTCTTACTGGCCGAACGTCGGGGCATGGTTTAGGCCTCTTTGGAAGGTCGTCCATTCTAGCCGCCAAATGGCAGCCACGAGGGGCGAGGACAGCGCCGGTTTGCCAGTTTACTGGCGGATGGACAGCGTGCGCGATGAGGGAGAGCAGCGTAGGAGAGCAGCGAGGAAAAAGTGCGCCGATCACGGGCAATAAATCCACGGGTGGCCCGATGTGCCTGACGACCCGGAGATGGACGGTTCCAAGGCTCGTCGAGCGGATCACGAGACTCATTCTCAAGCGGGATATGTTGTCCGGATGATAACTCGGGTCGCCTGGCGAGCTCAGAGTAGCCGCAATCGGGGTTTGCCCCGAAGCCGATGATCCGCGGTCCGTTCTTGGCAAATCGCCGAATTGGGGGCAAAGCTGTGCCCGGCGTGCGTCGAAACGCAGTTTGCGGTAGCCTTCCGCCTTCTCCCCCTACCGAATTTCCGAGGAGTTTTTGTGGAAAAGGATTTGCGCGACGCCGCGCTCGAGTACCATCGCCTGCCTACCCCCGGCAAGATTTCCATCCGTCCGACCAAGGGACTGACCAACCAGCGCGATCTGGCGCTCGCCTACTCGCCCGGAGTCGCTGCCGCTTGCGACGCCATCGTCGAGGATCCGGCGAGCGCGGCAGAACTGACCGCCCGCGCCAATCTGGTGGGGGTGGTCACCAACGGGACCGCCGTCCTCGGCCTGGGCAACATTGGTCCTCTGGCCGCCAAGCCGGTGATGGAGGGCAAGGGCTGTCTGTTCAAGAAATTTGCCGGGATTGATGTCTTCGACATCGAGCTGGCTGAGAACGACCCCGACAAGCTGATCGACATGATCGCCGCCCTGGAACCCACCCTGGGTGGAGTCAATCTGGAGGATATCAAGGCGCCGGAATGCTTCTACATCGAGAAGAAGCTCAAGGAGCGCATGAGCATTCCCGTTTTTCATGACGACCAGCACGGAACCGCCATTATTTCTGCGGCCGCCATGCTCAACGGCCTCAAGGTGATCGGCAAGGCCATCGGGGACATCAAAGTCGTTTGTTCCGGCGCCGGCGCCGCGGCGATCTCCTGTCTGGACCTCTGGTGCCAGCTAGGGGTGAAGCGCGAAAACGTCATGGTCTGCGACTCCAAGGGAGTCATCTACGTCGGTCGCGAGGCCAATATGGAGGCCAACAAGGCCCGTTACGCCCGGGAAACGTCTGCCCGTACCCTGGGTGACGCCATAGTCGGCGCCGATGTCTTTCTCGGGCTGTCTACGGCCGGGGTGCTCAAACAGGAAATGGTCGCCGCCATGGCACCCGACCCCATGGTCTTTGCACTGGCCAACCCCATACCGGAAATCATGCCCGAGCTCGCCCGGGCGGCGCGCCCGGATGCCCTGATCGCCACCGGGCGTTCCGACTACACCAATCAGGTCAATAACGTCCTCTGTTTTCCCTTCATCTTTCGTGGCGCCCTCGATGTGGGTGCCACCCGTATCACCGAGGAGATGAAGATGGCCAGCGTGCGCGCCATCGCCGAACTGGCCGAGGCCGAAGTCTGCGATGAGGTCGCCATGGCCTACCCGGGCGAGCAGTTGGCCTTCGGTCGCGACTACCTGATCCCGAAGCCGTTTGACCCCCGGCTCATCGTCAAGATTGCCCCGGCGGTGGCCCAGGCTGCCATGGATTCCGGAGTGGCCACCCGGCCTATCGCCGATTTCGATGCCTACCGGGCCAAGCTCTCGGAATTCGTCTATCACACCGGTGCCGGCATGCGCGTGATTTTCAGCGCCGCGCGCATGGCCCGAGGCAAGCGCATTGTCTATGCCGAGGGCGAAGATGAGCGGGTCCTGCGGGCCGCCCAGATCGTCATCGAGGAAAACATGGCAAGGCCTATCCTCATCGGCCGTCCGCCGGTCATCGAGCGCCGCCTCGAGAAGGCCCAGCTACGCATCAAGCCAGGCGTGGATTTCGACGTGGTGAATCCGGATTCCGACGAACGCTATCGGGAATGCTGGAGCGCCTACCATCAACTGCTCGCCCGCCGCGGCATCACTCCCGCCATCGCGAAAAAGGCCTTACGACGGAATACCACGGTCATCGGCGCCATGCTTCTGCGCCTTGGCCACGCCGACGGCCTGATCTGCGGTGTCGACGGGCAGTACGGGGAGCACCTCAAAGTTGTCGATGAAGTGATCGGCAGGCGCAGCGGCGTGAGCATCCTTGCTGCGATGAATTACCTCATGCTTCCCGGTCGCTCGCTCTTCATCTGCGACACCCATGTCAACGAGTGCCCCACCGCCGAAGAAATCGCGGAAATTGCCCTCTTGGGAGTGGAACAGGTCAAACGCTTCGGGATTCACCCGAAAATCGCCCTCATGTCCCATTCGAACTACGGTTCGGGCAGTTCTCTTTCCGCCCAGAAGATGAGCCGCGCCACCGTGCTCATTGCGGAGAGGGTAAAAGGCGACATCGAGGTCGATGGCGAAATGCACGGCGACTCGGCTCTTTCTGAAGAGATCCGGGCAGTGGCCAATCCAGCCTCGCCGATGAAAGGCGAGGCCAATCTTCTGGTGATGCCCAATATCGATGCGGCCAACATTGCCTACAACCTGCTCAAGATGACCGGCGGCGAGGGGGTCACCATCGGCCCCATCCTGCTTGGCGCCGCCCGACCGGTGCATGTGATGACCTCGACTTCGACGGTGCGTCGGCTGGTCAATATGACCGCTTTGGCGGTGGTTGAGGCGCTGGAGCATTCGTGACCGCCGGAGCCTCCCAATTGGGAGGGCTCCGTGCTCTAATGGCAAGATAAGCACAATATCCGGAGACCATCATGCCCGATACCAAATTCCGCCTCGTCACCCGCAGCGATTTCGACGGACTGGTCTGCGCCGTCCTGTTGAAGGAACTCGATCTCATCGACGACATCAAGTTCGTCCATCCCAAGGACATGCAGGACGGCAAGGTCCCCATCGGCGATCGGGACATCACCACCAATCTGCCCTACGTTGCCGGAGCCCATCTGGCTTTCGACCATCATCTCTCCGAGACGGTCCGCAATACCGGGGAGCGCAGCAACCACATCATCGACGCCAATGCGCCGTCGGCGGCACGGGTGGTCTACGACTACTACGGCGGAAAAAAGACCTTTCCGCGGATCGCAGACGCCATGATGGAG
The DNA here is from genome assembly GCA_009469685.1 of Azonexaceae bacterium. The sequence goes on from SSTA01000069.1 coordinate 11,679, forward strand.
GCGGTGGACAAGGCTGATTCGGCCCAATTCACCCGCGACGAAATCCTCGATCCCCAGGGCTGGGTGCTACTCAATTACCTCATGGACGCGCGCACCGGCCTGGGCCGCTTCCGCGATTTCCGCATCAGCAACTATGCCTTGATGATGGACCTGATCTCCTACTGTCGCGATCACGATATCGACGACATTCTGGCCTTACCCGATGTGCGGGAGAGAGTCGACCTCTACCTCGAGCACGCCGAAAAGGCCAAGGAACAGATCCAGCGGTGCACCACCGTGCGCGGCAATCTCGCCATCCTCGATCTGCGCCGTGAGGAAACGCTTTGGGCGACCAATCGCTTCATGGTTTATGCCCTCTTCCCGCAATGCAATATCTCGATCCATGTCCTTTGGGGGTTGCAGCAGCAGAACACCGTTTTCGCCACCGGCAAGTCGATCCTCGACCGCTCCAGCCGCACGAATGTCGGCGAATTGATGCTTCAGTATGGCGGTGGCGGCCACCAGGCGGCCGGGACCTGCCAAGTCGATAACGACAAGGCTGAGGCCGTGCTGCAGGAACTGACGGCTCGCATCAACGCTGACGGCTGAGATTCCAGCAGGCGCTGCCGGCGCCTGAAGCGGCGCTTGTGCTGCTTTGGCGCTTGCGCGACACTTACGGCGATCTGGCTAACCGGAATTGCACATGGCACGCCTCCCACTTCCGCCACCGGTTTCGGCACCGGCGCTATTGTTTTCCGATGCTGCCGGCGCCCGCGATTGGATTGCCGGGCAACCCCTGGCGAATTCCGAGCAACTCACCGACCTGCTCGGCCAAATTCGCGCAGTCGACGCCTCCACCCTCCCTCTCAGCGATCGCTATCATGTCCTGGCAGTGCTGCGCGGGGCGGTGGTGCGCTCCCAGGCCGGGTTGGAGTCGCGCTATGCCCACAAGGCCCTGCCGCCGAACGCTGATGCGGCGGAAGCGTTCATGCTCTCCCGGGATCTGTGGCGGGCGCTCTCGCTTGCCTTTCTCCGCATGGTTCCGGGTCTGTCTTCGGCCAAGGCGACGGTTCCGCTGCACCGAGCCGCGGTGACCCTGCGACAGGAACACTTTGCCCACGTTCTTGCCGGCTACGACACCCCGGTTGTCCTCAATAAGCTGCTCTACGACGTGCTCGCTCTCGCGGAGGAGTTCGGGATTCTGCGCACGCCCGTCGCCGATCCCGATCTGGATTATCTCGGCGAGGCCCCCCTGGCCGGCTTGATCGCTTGGGCTTGGTCACTGGCGGCAGTCGATCCCTATAGCCTCAGTTTGAGCCAGCTGACCGTTGCCAGTCGGGCTTTCTCGCGCTGGAAGGACCTGGCGGTGTTTCAGGGCCAGCCTGACGACGATGCCCGCTCGCGAAGCGTCTCCCTGGCCCGATTGCTGCCCGGGGTGCAGCTCACCGAAGGGGGGCCCGGCTGGATAGACATGCGTGGCGTGGTGCGAAAGATCAGGCGTCGGATTGAATCGCTGGAAGCCGGTGAAAGTCCGGAATCTCTCAAGCTGGGTCGGGATTTGAGCGCACCGGCATGTATCGACCTCCTGCGCCGGCTAGACCTTGCGCTCAAGAATACCGGTGGGGCGAAACCCGCCGAGTCCCATCCGGTCGCTTTGTCGTTTGGTGCCGAAGCGGCCTATATTGCCATCGAACGCCGCCCGCTCAATCCCAGCGGGATGGATTCCCGAAGTTCTGCGATGAATCACGAGCGGATGGCGATCTTCGGCTTCGACAACGTCGCCAACATGACCAGCGCCGTCATGCGGGTCGACGTGCCGAGCGAAACATGGCAACTGGCAGGGGAACGGGTCATTCGCCTTCCCGGAGGAGCCAGCCGACACTTGGCGCCCTGCTTGGTCGCCCTGGCGGACGAAAATCCGGCGGGGGTCCAGCTGGGCGTGCTTCAGAGCCTCAAACTCACCGAAGATGGTTGTCTCTCCGGAGCGATCCGCTGGTTTCCCGAGGCCCCCCTCGCCGCACGGCTCAGGCGGGCTGGGCCGGTTCTGGCCAAGACCCCGCGGGTACCGGCCTTCGTCCTCTCGGATGAGAAGGGGGGCAAGTCGTTTTTCCTTATCGTTTCCCCGACTGCAGGGGTGCGCAGCGATACGGCGATCGCACTGGACGATTCCCCGGTCGAACACGTCCTGGTGGGCGACGTGGTCGAACGGGGGAGCGATTTCGTTCGCTTTGCCTGCCGGCGGAATTGATCACTCGAATTCGAGGATGACCTGATCGACGGTCAGGCTTTCTCCAGACTGGGCAGCAACCTTCTTGACTTTGCAGTCCTGGTCGGCTTTGAGGATGTTTTCCATCTTCATCGCTTCGATGACGGCAAGCTTCTCTCCGGCCTTGACCTCCTGCCCTGCCTTGACGGATACCTCGCGCAACAGGCCAGGCATGGGGGAAAGTAGGAATTTGGAGAGGTCGGGGGCAACCTTTTCCGGCATCAAGGCCAGGAGATCGGCGGCGCGGGCACTCATGACCATGAAATCGGCCCGCGTACCCCAGTGGAAGAGGCTGTAGCGAGTCTTGTGGCGCTCGACCTGCAGCGTGAAGGCTTCGCCGTTGCAAGTGCCGTGGAAGAGGGAGTGGCCTAAGCGCCAGTCCGAAAGAATCTCGTAGGGCTTGCCGCCATATTCGACGTGGTAGCCGCCGGGAATCGGTCGTGCGACCACGGGGTGATTTTCCTTGCCCGCTGCGGACAGGCGTACCACCATCCAGTGGTCGCCGACGATGCGCTCATGGCCCTGAAGCTGCCCTGAAACCGAGGCTCCGCGGTCCGTGTATGCGCGATAGACGAAGGCGGCGACGGAAACGAGGAGGGCTGGATCGTCGTGAGGGACCATCGACGCGTCAAAGCCTTTGGGGTATTCCTTGGCAATGAACCCGGTGTCGAAGATGCCGGACTGGAACCGGGGGTGCTGCATGAGCGCTGCCTGGAAGGGAATGTTCGACGAGATGCCTCGGATCACGAAGGCATTGAGCGCGTCGCGCATGCGGGCGATGGCCTTGTCTCGCGTGGCCCCGTGCACGATCAGTTTTGCGATCATCGAATCGTAATACATCGAGATTTCGCCGCCGTCGTACACGCCGGTATCGACGCGCAATTCCCCGGGGATTTCTGCGGGAGGCTGGAATTTGACCAGACGGCCGGTGGAGGGAAGAAAACCGCGGAAAGGATCCTCGGCATTGATGCGGCATTCCATGGCCCAACCGTTGATGCCGACGTCGGATTGGCCGATGGGCAACCTTTCCCCGTAAGCGACCCGGATCATCTGCTCGACCAGGTCGAGACCGGTGATCAGTTCGGTGACCGGGTGCTCAACCTGGAGGCGGGTGTTCATCTCAAGGAAATAGAATTCCTTGGTGGCACCGGACACGACGAATTCGACCGTCCCGGCGGATTCGTATTTCACGGCCCGGGCGAGCGCCACCGCCTGTTCGCCCATGGCTTTGCGCATCTCGGCGTCGACAAAGGGACTCGGCGCCTCCTCGATGACTTTCTGATGGCGACGCTGAATCGAACAATCGCGCTCGTTCAGATAGACATAATTGCCGTGGCTGTCGCCCAGAACCTGGATTTCAATGTGGCGCGGCTCCAGAACGTATTTTTCGATGAAGACACGGTCGTCGCCAAAGGAGTTGCGGGCTTCGTTGACGCAGGAGGCGAATCCCTCATGAGCCTCTGCATCGTTGTAGGCGACGCGCAAGCCCTTGCCGCCCCCGCCCGCAGACGCTTTGATCATCACCGGATAGCCGATCTTCTTGGCGATGGCGACGGCTTCATCGGGGCCTGCAATGGCATCGTTGTAGCCGGGTATGGTATTGACCTTGGCAGCGATAGCCAGCTTCTTGGACTCGATCTTGTCCCCCATCTTGGCCACGGAATAGTGCTTCGGGCCAATGAAGGTGATCCCTTCTTCTTCCAGGCGGCGCGAGAATTCCGCATTCTCCGACAGAAACCCGTAGCCCGGATGGACGGCC
>SSTA01000370.1 GCA_009469685.1 Azonexaceae bacterium
CATTCGATGCCGGGCCGAACCCACGGCGAATGGTGCTTACCGCTTGTACGGGCAAAAAATCTTCATTACCTACGGCGACCACGACCTCGCCGAGAACATTGTCCATCTGGTTCTCGCTCGAATTGCAGGAGCACCGGAGGGCGTCAGGGGCATCTCGCTTTTTTTGGTCCCCAAGTTTCTCCCGGATGCGACGGGGCGACCCGGCGCCCGCAACGACGTGCAGTGTGTCTCCCTTGAGCACAAGTTGGGGATCCATGGCAGTCCTACGGCAGTCTTGGCATTCGGCGACCGCGAGGGCGCCCAGGGCAGTCTGGTCGGCGAGGAAAATCGCGGCCTGGAAATCATGTTCATCATGATGAATGCCGCCCGTTTCAACGTGGGCCTCGAGGGACTGGGAGATGCCGAGCGGTCCTACCAAAGGGCTGCCGCCTACGCCCGCGAGCGAGTTCAGGGTACCGAGGCGGGTCGCCGGGATGGCGCCAAAGTCCCCATTTTGCGTCATCCCGATGTGCGACGCATGCTCATGTCGATGCGTTCGCGCATCGAGGCTATGCGGGCTCTTGCTTACGTGGTGGCGGCAGCACAGGACGAGGCGGCGGCGCACCCCGATGCGGGAACTCGCGCTGCTGCCGGCGCCTTCGCCGAATTGTTGGTCCCGGTCGTCAAGGGGTGGTGCACCGAAAACGCCATCGACATCGCTTCACTTGGAATCCAGATCCATGGCGGGACGGGCTACATCGAAGAGACGGGGGCCGCCCAACATCTCAGGGATGCGAGGATTACGGCCATCTACGAGGGGACGACCGCGATTCAGGCGAACGATCTGGTGGGTCGCAAGTTGGTCAGGGATGGCGGTGCCGCACTGGCTGCCCTGATTGCCCGGATGCGCCAGGATGCGAAGGCAGCGGGCGGGGCGGGCGATGACGATGCGCTCGGCAGGCGGCTCGAGACCGCCATCGACGGGCTGGAATCCGCGGGAGCTTGGTTGTTGGCCCGCTGGTCGGACGATGTCGCGTCCGCCTTGGCGGGAGCGGTGCCGTTCTTGATGCTGCTGGGAACGACGGCGGGGGGTTGGCAGATGGCGCGAGCCGCGACGATAGCCAGCGCGCGCCGGATTGCGGGAGACAAGTCGGCTTTTTGGATGGCCAAGCTGGCCACCGCCCGTTTCTATTCCGATCATTTTCTGACGCAGGCGCCGGGCCTAGCGAACGCGATTGTCAGCGGGGCCACCGGAACCCTGGCTATGCCGGAGGAGAGTTTCTGATCTGGACTCGGTTGCGGCCGGAGGTCTTCGCTTCATAGAGCGCACGGTCGGCGCGGCGCATGACGGCATCGAAGTCCTCTTCTTCCCGTTGCCATTCCGCAACGCCGATGGAAATGGTGATGCGCAGGGGCGCCATTCCGGGAAGGTCAAGAGGCGTTGTTTCGACCAGCAGGCGTATCCGTTCGGAAAATTCCTGGGCGCCTTCCAAAGCCGTATGGGGAAGGGCGAGGGCAAATTCTTCTCCGCCCATTCTGGCCAGGATATCGGTGTCTCGCAATGAATTGCCGATCAGTGCGACCATTCCGGTCAGGACCGAGTCGCCAGCGGGATGGCCGTGGGCATCGTTGATGTGCTTGAAGTGGTCGACATCGATGATGGCCAGGGATAGCGGCGTACCGTGACGCCGGGCGCGTTCAATCTCGACCCGCGCCAATTCGTCGAAGTGCCGGCGATTGGCGATGCGGGTGAGGGGATCGGTGGTCGCCAGGGTGCGGAGCTCGAGACTGAGTTCCCGGAGTCGCGACATCTGACTTTGGCTTGCCGCCGCCAGTCGCCAAACAATATAGCCGCCAAAGCCCAGCATGAGCGAAAACAGCAGGGCCAATGCCAACGATGGGCCCAGAGAGGCTTGCCAATCCGCGAAAATCTCGGATTCGGCCAGGGAGGAAGAAGCGATTACCGGGTATTTTTCCAGCCTGAGGGTATTGACGAAGCGGGGCGTGCCATCGAAAGGGGAAACGGTGCGGATGCTCGCTTCTTCCGGAACCTGGCCGAGCAGTTCGGCGATGCGGGGGATCATTTCGCCGAAATGCCCTTCTCCGGGAAGCCGGACGATATTCGTTCCGTCGAGGAGGATCAGGGCAACGGCTTGTCCCTCGTGGCGTAGCGTGCTGCGGATTTCATCGGCGAGGGTGTTGAGATCGAGAAGCACGACGGCGGCACCCACTAGGTTGCCGGATTCGTCTCGTGCCGCCTGGGTCAGTCCCATGAACCAGCGACCTTGATGCACCCTCGATAGCGCAGGATGGCTGATATGTATTTGGGGAGCCCCGGGCTTGGAGACCGCGGTGTAATACTCGCGGTCAGCCACGTTTGGCGGTTGACCCTGGCCGGACCACTGAAGAATGTCTCCCGCTGGCCCGAGAAGCAGAATGTCCATGATCGCGCCGTCCAGCGCGGCGAGGCGGCGCAACTCCCGGTTATCGTGGGGGTTGCCCGACTTCTGTTCGTCGGCAAGGTAGCGTGCAATTAGAAAGTATTTGTCCAGGGCGCTCTGGACATAGGCGCTGAAAACTCTGTTGTTGAGGCTGACCCGCTCCTCGCCATGGCGAATTGCCCGCTGATGACGATCAAATACTTCGTAGCCAATGACTCCGACAAGCAGCACGATGGCGGCTAGTGTGAAGGCCAGGAGCAGGCGTGGTCGAAATGGGTTGGGCCCGAGTTGCGAAGGCACGGATATTCCAGGACGGCAAGGTCAGAAGAGTCGGCTCTGATTTCGCGATCGCCGAAGCGACGGATTGTCCTGGCCGCAGCCCGGGTGGTCAAGACCGAGAGCGAACCCAGCAATGGAATATGGAAAGACCGGGAAGGACTCGACGACGAGATTCCCTTGATTCATGAGGCGAGTTATGAGTAGAATCTCCTGTTTTTCCACCTTGCTCCACCGCAAACGCATGGCGGGGGGCTTTAACCAGAAGGAGTCTGCATGCGCCATTATGAAATCGTCTTTATCGTCCACCCGGACCAGAGCGAGCAGGTGCCCGGGATGGTCGAGCGCTATCGCGCCATCGTCACAAGTCGTGGCGGTGCCATTCATCGCCTGGAAGACTGGGGGCGTCGCCAGTTGGCCTACCCGATCCAGAAAATCCACAAGGCCCATTACGTATTGATGAACATCGAGTGCGACGGAGAAACCCTGGGCGAACTCGAGCACTCGTTCAAGTTCAATGACGCCGTGCTACGTCATCTCATCGTCAAGATGAAGGCCGCCGTGACTTCTCCCTCCCCGATGATGAAGGAGGAGAAATCCAAGTCCCTGCTTGGCGGCGGCGAAGTCGCCCCGGCGGAAACGGCAGCAGCCTGAGGTTCAGGCACGGGATGGTAGGCTGAATCGCGTCGAAATCTCCGGCAGGTTGCGCGAGCGTAAGGCGCTCCGCTATACCCCCGCCGGAGTTCCGGTGAGCGAAGGCGTGCTTGAGCACGCGTCGCAGCAGGAAGAAGCGGGCGCGATGCGGCAGGTGACTTGTGAAATGACCGTCGTGGCTTTGGGCGAATCGGCCCGCTGGCTACAGGCCGCGCCCCTTGGCGGGGTGTTTCGGTTGACGGGTTTCCTGGCTGCCAAGAATCGCCACGGCAAAACCCCCGTGCTCCATGTGACTACGATCGAATTTTTGGAAGGAAAAGAAAATGGCACGATTCTTCAAGAAGAAGGATGACGACAAGAAAAAGAAGCGCGGCAGCGGGTTGTTCAAGCGCCGCAAATTCTGCCGTTTCACGGCAGAGAAGGTTGTTGAGATCGATTACAAGGATGTGGACGTACTCAAGGAGTACATCCAGGAAAACGCCAAGATCATGCCGGCTCGCCTGACCGGTACCAAGGCCGGTTATCAGCGCCAGCTGGGCACCGCGATCAAGCGCGCGCGTTTTCTGGCCCTCCTGCCCTATACCGACAACCACCTGTAATTCGCGGAGAGAAGAAACATGCAAATCATTCTGCTCGAAAAGGTTGTCAATCTCGGAAACCTGGGTGACGTGGTCAAGGTCAAGGATGGCTACGCCCGCAACTTCCTGATTCCCCGTCGCATGGCCAAACGTGCGACACCTGCCGCCCTGGCCGAATTTGAGGCACGTCGTGTCGAACTGGAACGGGTTGCGGCGGAGAAGCTGGCAGCCGCCCAGGGTATCGCCGAAAAGCTCAATGGCGTGACCGTTGCCGTGGCCAGAAAAGCCGGTATGGATGGTCGCCTCTTCGGCTCTGTCGGTAACGTGGATATTGCCGACGGCCTCAAGGCTGCCGGCTTCGACGTCGATCGGGCCGCCATTCGTCTGCCCGAGGGGCCCTTCAAGGCCATAGGCGAGTTTCCGGTGGATGTCGCCCTCCATACCGACGTCGTCGCGAATATCACGGTCGCTGTCGTGGC
>SSTA01000371.1 GCA_009469685.1 Azonexaceae bacterium
CATCGTCCGGAGGCGGTCACGGTGGTCAGCACCGCCACCCTGACGACGGGCCGACCCGTCGATGGTGCGAACGCACGTCCGCCGCAGGGGCGCGACTTGCGCGGCGCACCCGTTTCTACTGGCGCCCCGGGGGCCGGCTGGATTGCTCCACCGGACAATCGGCACCGGCCGCATGACCCTCCCGTCGGCCGGACGCCGCCCGTTCCGCAGGCGGGAGTTGCCGGTGCAGCACCTGCTGGACGACCCGATGGGAACCCGGGGCGGAATCGGGACGAACCCGTCAGGCCTCCAGTTCAGCCCCCTCCCGAAGTTCGCACTCAGGCGCCCAGCGGATCGGCAATGCCGCGCGAAGTGCGGATACCCGACAGCCAACCCCAGGGACGCACTGCAACTCCGCCCTTACCTGGGCATCTGCCCAATTCCGGCGGCAACCGAGAAGCGGCTCAAAGTCCTCAGCCGACACCCCAAGCTCGTCCCACCCCCCCTGGCGGCGGAGCGGGGATCGCGTCGCCCTCCTCGGCAGTGGGAAATCTGCCCCCGCCCCAACGACCGGGCGAGGGACCGAATCCGCAACTCGTGCCCCCATCCGGTCCGGCAGCGCCCGCTATGGAGCGCGCCGCTGAACCGCGGCCAGATTCCGGATCAGGCGCGGCTGCGACGCGTTCCGGGACTCCCGGCGCAGGCACTCCTGTGGTGCTTCCGCCCCGGGAATCATCGCCGCCTACGATGCGAGCAATCCCTGCCGAACCTGCTGCACCCCGGCAGCCTCAGCCGCCTATCGTTCAGCGGCCGCCTGCCATGCCCACGGAATCCCCGCGTCCGCCGCTCCCCGCGGAACGGCCTCCAGAACCCCGCGAACCAAGACCCGAGCGCCCGGCGTCCGCCCCCGTAACGGCTCCGCAAATGCGAGAGAGCGCCCCTCAGAGCGCGGCTTCACCCCGGGAATCATTACCGCCTCCAATGCGTGCCATTCCCGCCGAGCCAATGGCACCCCGGCCACCTCAGCCGCTTATGCCACAGCAGTCGCCCGCCATTCACCTCGAAGCGCCGCGCCCCCCTCGTCCGGTGGAGCGCCCCGCAGAACCGCGCGAACTACAACGACCCGAACGGCCAGCAGCCGCCCCTCCCGTGGCGCCTATCCCCATGCGGGAAAGTGCCCAGCCGAATGCGGCTCCGCAGCCCCAGCGGGCGGCGCCCATGCCCCAGCCCAGCCAAGGGCAAGCCCCGCAGCGCCCAGTTGAGCGAGAACGGAACGGCCCGCAGGACAGGGAAAAGAAGAACCAGAATCATTGATCGTTTCGCCGGGATTTCCCGAACTGCGCCGCGGCTGACGGCTCACGCCCAAAACATTTCGGGGACCCGCACCGGAGTCAGGGAGCTATGGCGAGGAAACGGACCAGGACCGAATCGTGGCGGGCGATGTGATCCTGTAGCCAGTAGGAAAGCAGCCGATGCAGACGACGAACGAGTTCTGCAGTCTGCAAAGGATCGATATCGGCCGTCAGCTCCTGGATGGTGAGCGAGATTGCCGCGTGGTCTTCCTTATGCCGCTCGCAGAAGTCTGGCGCGAGCTGAAGCACACCTTCCGATCGCATGAGGGATTCCTCATTCCGGAAGTGGTCGACCAGATACATCAATAGGTCTCCCAGCAGGTCCGCCAACTCGCCATGGCACTCGGAGCGTGTCTTGACCAAGCAGTCCCGGCAGCTACACCGACTCTCGGGAAGTCTGCACAACTGACCGAGTCGATCTACACAGCCGACCAACAACCCGTGTTCACGGTCGATCTCGGCGTGACCCGTCGATTTGCTACGCACGATGGATGAAGTCTCGTTTGGCATTGCAGCCGATCCACAAATCGGCCTAAAAGGCTTGAACCTGAATTCTCCCATAATAACCATAATCGGAAAACAGGTATTTCGCTCAAAGCCGAGAGCAGGGGAGGCCCCGTGATAGAATTTCGCCCCTTCCGGCTTTATCCCATTCGGCAACCATGTTTTCCGGAATCGTCACCTCCATTGGTCGCATCACCCAGCTCACCCCCCGTCTCGCCGGCTTTCGTCTGACTGTCGAGGCGGGCGGGCTGAATCTCGCCGACGTAGCCATCGGCGACTCCATCGCCCACAACGGAGTTTGTCTCACCGTGGTGGAAATAGAGGGAAATCGATACGGCGTAGACGTCTCACCCGAAACCCTGGCCTGCACCGTTGGCCTTGGCGCTCCCGGCCCGGTCAATCTGGAAAAAGCCCTGCGCCTGTCCGACGTCATTGGCGGCCACCTGGTTTCCGGTCATGTGGATGGCGTCGGCGAAGTCCTGCGTTTCGACCCGGTTGGCGACAACCGGCTCCTGGAGATCCGCGCCCCCAGGGACCTCGCCCGATTCATCGCCCGCAAGGGCTCGATTACGGTCGATGGAACCAGTCTCACCACCAATACGGTCAAAGGTACAGACTTCACGATCAATCTCATCCCCCACACTCTCGAACGCACCACTCTTAACCGCCTCAGTCCAGGCGCGAGGGTGAATTTGGAGGTGGATCTCATCGCGCGCTACTGCGAGCGGCTGCTCAACCCGGATCACTGACATGGCGCCCATGCACCCTGCCATTTCGACTACCGACGAAATCGTTTCCGAGCTTCAGGCCGGCCGCATGGTCGTTCTGGTAGACGAGGAGGACCGGGAAAACGAAGGCGACCTCGTCATGGCCGCCGAGCACATCACGCCGGAAGCCATCAACTTTATGGCCAAGTTCGGCCGCGGCCTGATCTGCCTGACACTCACTCAGGCCCGCTGCAAGAAGCTCGGGCTTTCGCAGATGGCGCGCAACAACGGTACCGTCTATGGAACCGCCTTCACGGTTTCCATCGAAGCCGCCGAGGGCGTCACCACGGGAATCTCCGCTGCCGATCGGGCGCGAACCATCCAGGTGGCCGTGGCCAAGAACGCCAGCGCCGACGACATCGTCCAGCCCGGCCATGTCTTCCCCATCACTGCGCGGGAGGGCGGCGTGCTGGTTCGCGCCGGTCACACCGAGGCGGGCTGCGATCTCGCGGCGATGGCGGGGCTCGAACCGGCGGCGGTGATCTGCGAGATCATGAACGACGACGGCACCATGGCGCGCCTTCCCGAGTTGATCGAGTTCGCCAAGCATCACAGCCTCAAGATCGGCACCATCTCCGATTTGATTCATTACCGGGCAGCTTCGGAGAAGCTGGTGGAACGCGTCACGAGCAAGCCCATCCAGACCGCCCACGGAGAATTCATCCTCCACGCTTATGTCGATCGGGCCTCCGGGGCAACCCATCTGGCCCTGGTCAAGGGAGTCATTCCGGCCGGCGAGGAAACTCTGGTGCGGGTCCACGAGCCCCTCTCGGTCCTCGATTTCCTCGACCCCGGCAGCAAGCCCCAGTCCTTCTCGATCGATCAGGCCCAGGCTGCCCTCGCCAACAAGGGACACGGGGTCATTGTCCTCATGCATCGACCGGAGGACGGCGAAGCGCTTCTCACCAGGCTTACGGGCAGCGCCCCCAAGGGTCAGGCGAAATGGGACCCGCGGACCTACGGTATCGGCGCCCAGATACTGCGTGACCTCGGCGTCACGAAAATGCGCTTGCTGTCGAGCCCCCGCCGCATGCCGTCGATGACCGGATTCGACCTAGAAGTGACCGGATTCGTGACTTCGCCTGCCGAGCTCTAGGGCTTCGGCGACCCCACCCTTCCTGCCTGTTCATCCTTGATGAGGCCCGCTATGCCCCGCTTCGACAATATCTACGAATACGACGCCAATCTCAAGGGGACCGGCATCCGGGTTGGCATCTGCATGAGCCGATTCAATCGGGACGTCTGCGAGGGCCTGCTCTCTGCATGCGTGGCCGAGTTGAAGCGTCTGGGCGTCGCCGATGCCGACATGGCCATCGCTACGGTACCGGGCGCTCTGGAAATTCCGCTGGTACTGCAAAACATGGCCCAGAGCGCCAGGTACGATGCCCTCATCGCCCTGGGCGCGGTGATTCGTGGCGAGACGTACCATTTCGAGGTGGTGTCCAACGACGCGTGCCGAGCGGTCATGGAAGTCCAGTTGGATACTGGCATTCCGGTGGCCAACGGCATCCTCACCTGCGAAAACGATGACCAGGCCCTGGCCCGCATGCAGCCCAAGGGCACCGATTGTGCCCAGGCCGCGGTCGAAATGGCCAATCTTCTGAAAGCCCTTACCGATGTCCGCTAAACCCGAGGAATCCGGCGCCACCAAGGCGCCCCCCAAGTCTGCCCGCCGCCGGGCCCGGGAATTCACCCTGCAGGGGCTCTACCAATGGCGCGTAGGCGGCCAGGACGAAGCCGCCATCGAAGCTCACCTCCCGGAACTGGAAGGTTTCGAAAAAGCCGACAAGGCTTTCTGCCTCAAGGTGCTGCGCGGCGTGCTCGCCCAGCGCGAGATCCTTGCCGGCCAGATCGGCACCCACATCGACCGCGCCTTCGACGAGCTTTCCCCCGTCGAGGCCTGCGTGCTCCTGATTGGCGCCTTCGAACTGAACCACCACCCGGAAACGCCCTACCGCGTCATCATCAACGAGGCGATTGAACTGGCCAAGTCCTTTGGCGGTACCGACGGCCACAAATATGTGAACGGCGTCCTGGACAAACTGGCTGCCGAATTGCGCGCCGCCGAAGTTGAAGCCAAAAGGCAGAGCCGCTGAAGGCAAGGCGGACATGTCCGAATTCAGCCTGATCGATCGGTACTTCGCGCGGCCCACGCCGGGCGCGGTTCTCGGCCCCGGCGACGACTGCGCGCTGTTGGCCCCGACACCGGGCATGGAATTGGCCGTCACCACCGACATGCTGGTGGCGGGCACTCACTTCTTTCCCGACGCCGATCCCCGAAATCTGGGCTGGAAAACGCTGGCAGTCAATCTATCCGACCTTGCCGCCATGGGCGCCCGACCCCGCTGGGCGACCCTCGCCGGCAGCCTGCCGGCCGCCGACGAAACCTGGCTTGCCCCCTTCGCCGAGGGATTCTTTTCCTGCGCCAGCGCTTTCGGGGTCGATATCGTTGGCGGCGACCTCACCCGTGGGCCGCTCAATCTGTGCGTCACAGCCCTGGGTGAAGCCCCCCCCGGCCAGGCATTGCGTCGCGATGGCGCCAAACTTCACGACGATATCTGGGTATCCGGCCGTCCCGGTCTCGCCGGGCTCGGACTCGCCCATCTGCAGGGCAAACTGGAACTGCCCCAGCCCTGGCGCCGACTCTGCCTGACAGCACTGGAAAAACCGCGGCCGCGGGTCAGCCTGGGCCTCGCCCTGCGCGGCGTCGCCACTGCCGCCATCGACGTTTCCGACGGACTCCTGGCCGACCTGGGCCATATCGCAGAACGCTCGGGTTTGGCCGCAGCCGTGCGTCTCGTGCAACTCCCCCATCTGCCCAAGGGAGAGACGCCCGATGCCCTTCCCCGGGCTTTGGCGCTGGACGCCCAACTGGCCGGGGGCGACGACTACGAGCTCTGCTTTACCGCACCGCCAGAAGCGCGGTTGGCCATTGGCAAAATCGCAGCCGACCTGGAACTCCCCCTCTGGTGCATTGGCGAGATGCAAGAGCCCGGCGCCGGTACAGTAACCGTCTATGACCCCGATGGACAGGCGATCCCTTTGCCGCACCAGGGTTTCGATCACTTTCCTGGCGACTGATCCATGGCCGGCCAGCCACCGAGTCTGCGCTTCCTTTTCGCCCACCCTGCCCACTTCATCGCCTGCGGCTGCGGCAGCGGGCTCTCCCAGTGGGCGCCGGGAACCGTCGGCACCGTATTCGCCTGGTTGACTTTCCTACTCTTCCGCCCCCACTTCAACGACCTCCAATTGGGGATCGGCTTCGCCATTGCCTACGTGATCGGTTTTTGGGCCATCGACCGCGCCGGAAGGGTACTTGGCGACCCGGACCACGGAAGCATCGTCTGGGACGAGATCGTCCCTTTCTGGATTGTCCTTCTGTGCACTCCTGGGAGCCTCCTGTGGCAAACGACTGCTTTTGCCCTCTTCCGTTTCTTCGACATCGTAAAACCTCAGCCGGCCAAGTATTTTGACCAACATGTCAAGAACGGCTTCGGCGTCATGGCCGACGATGCAGTCGCGGGCGCCTACACGCTTCTGGTACTCGCGGGCCTCAAATTCCTACTGGGATAAACACCCCGACTTCCGCAATTTTCGCCGCAACCCCGGTGAGGTATGCAGTTATATGCACAGGTTTTGGTCGCCGCCGCCCCCAGAGTCCGGC
>SSTA01000372.1 GCA_009469685.1 Azonexaceae bacterium
TATCGGTTGTTCGAGACGATCTTGCCCCTGCGCAACATGGTGTGGAAGGGACCGGATTCGGGATGCTGACCATGAATACTACAGTGCCAAGCCGCAAACCTTCCCTTCGGCGTCCGCCGTCCCGTCGCCACGAACGGGGGGTCATTCTCATCATCGCGCTGGTCGTCCTGATCGCCATGATGCTCGGGGCGCTTACCATGATTCGTGCTACCGACGGCGCAACGCTCATTGCGGGCAACTTGGCGTTCAAGCAATCCACAATCACCTCGGCGGACAGCGGGTCGGAAGCCGCTGCAGCCTGGATATTCGCCCAATCGTCAGGCGCCCTCGCAGCCAGCACAAAGAGCCAGGGCTATTCAGCCTTGGTCAAGTCGCCCACGGCATCGCAGACTTGGGATGAATTCTTCAAGCTGATCCCCACCGACGAGAAATGCGCTGTCTCCTGGAGTACGGACAAACCCCCGGTTCCTTCTTGTTCTGAATCGCCCACGGAAGACTACGCGGGAAATACCGTCACCTACGTGATTCATCGGCTTTGTGCCAAGGAGGGGGATCCGACCTCCGCGGCGAGCGGCTGCGCCACCAGTCCCTATGATGAAGACGCCAATACCGGCAACAGCAAAGGTGTCGGCGCCTTCGCCCCGACAACCACCGGAACCGCAACCTATTATCGCATCACGGTCCGTACCGTAGGACCGCGCAATACCGTCAGTTACACCCAAACGGTGATTTCGCGGTAGTGCAGCCTTAGGAGTTCGCCATGAAAGCTCTTCCTGCAATGCGCAAGACCCTGTTTATCGGGTTCGTCTCGATCCTTGCCCTCTGCTCTCCAGCAATCCTGGCAGAAACCACCGACCTGTGGACTGCCCCCTTCGAGCAGGACAAGGAAATACAGGTCAAGCCCAATCTCATGTTCGTCATGGACGACTCGGGCAGTATGGGCTGGGACTTCATGCCCGACCAGATCGGGCCTTTCGTGGATAATCCCGGAGCCGGCAAGTACTACTACGGGTTCCGGAGCAGTCAGTGCAACGGGCTTGGCTACAATCCGGCGCAGACCTATCTTCCGCCGCTGGATTACACGGGCAGTTCGTATCCCAATGCGACGTTCACCGGCGCCTGGAAGGACGGTTACAACACCGCGTCAGGAACGGTGAATCTGACCGGCAGCGTCTATTACACCTACACGGGCACTCAGACCACGGAAGCCCAGCGCAATTACTACAATTCGTCGAGCACCTTCTTCAAGGAGTGCTCTAGTCTGGTAGGGAGCGCTCCCGGGAGCGGCGTTTTCACCGCGGTGACGGTCAGTTCCACCTCTGGTCCCGGGGCTACGGATGAGCGGACCAATTACGCCAACTGGTACAGCTATTACCGGATTCGCGTCAATCTCATGAAATCGGGAACTTCCCATGCCTTCAAGGGCATCGACGATCGTTACCGGGTCGGTTACATGAGCATCAATAACAACGGCGGTACCGATTTTCTGAATATCGACACCTTCGATAGTGACCAAAAGAAGAAATGGTACGACCTGCTCTTGAAACAGAAGGTCAGCGACAGCACTCCGACCCGCTCCGCGCTTGCCCTGGCCGGGCGCATCTTCGCCAACAAGCTTGATTCCTACAACTCGGTCAAGGTCGTCGATCCGATGCAGTACTCCTGCCAGAGGAACTTCGCGATTCTCTCCACCGATGGCTTCTGGAACAGCGGTGCGTGCCATGGCGGAAGTGCCGGTTGTTTCAACAGCGGGGGAGGGACCAAGCTGGACGGCAGCGATATCGGCGATCAAGACGGTGGCGCCAAGCGGCCCTACTTCGACGGCAACAATTTCATCACGACGGTGGTTGACAAGACGGTGACCAAGAAAGACCGCTCGGACACCAAGCCGCGAGACATTGTAGACCGGTATGTCGATACCAATCGTACGATCAATACCACGCTCAATCATTCCCGCACGCTGACCTTGACGCGAACCAGAGTCGTAACCGCTGGTTGCGGTCCCGGCGTCAATACCAAAACCATCTCCACTGCGACCACCACCGAAACCCAGGTCACCAAAACCACGACCGATGCCAAGTCCCAATTGGACACGACGACCAATTACCTGGTGACGACTCCTTACAGCGAAACCATTACCCATACCGTCACCACCACGACGACCGCCGGGACGACCACGGTCACCACCGCGGATACCGATACCGGCTTTGTCGCTGGATCGCCCACCCAGACGGTGACTTCGGGCCCGACGACGGTGACCACCGGCTTGGGGAGCACCGTGACCGGGCCGACTACCACCACCAGTTACGCACCGTATACCCCGGGTGTGACGGCCGTGGGCTCGATCAGTTGGACGGTCACATCGACGACTTGCGTGACTACGGGGACGACTGACGGTTATGTGGTGAGCGGTACGGGTGCGTGGGTTGATGGCTCCACCGGAACGACCGGGCCGACCCTGGTCAGCCACGTTCATCAAACTGGCTACCCGACCACCACCGACGGAACGACGACTACCGGTACCGAAGTAGTCACCGGTCCGACCACCACCACGACCACGACCACGACTGGAACCACCATTCCGGGGACGATGGCCGACATTGCCTACTATTATTACAACACCGACCTGCGGACTCCCGACTTGGGGAACGAGAAGGGTGTTCTCGGATTGGACGTCGCCAGCAACGAGTTTATCAAGGACGGGACCAACCGCCAGAATATGACGACCTTCACCGTGGGTCTCGGCGTCCGTGGTCGTTTGATCTACCGATCGGACTACGATAAGGTCACAACCGGTGATTACTACAACGTCAGCATAGGGACGGTCAATGATGGCAGTAGCGTGCCCTGTAGCTGGGCGGGAGCGAACAAGACCTGCAATTGGCCAGTGCCCAAGGCCGATACCCCGGAAGCGGTGGACGATCTCTGGCATGCGGCGGTCAATGGTGGCGGTAGGTATTTCAGCGCCACGGATGCCAAGACCCTTTCGGATGGCCTGACCCAGACGTTCAAGGAAATCGAGGCGACGACTGGAGCGGCCGCGGCGGCGTCAACTTCGCAGCAGGTGATCAGCAGCAAGACGACCACCTACATGTTCCGCTCGACCTTCAAGTCTTCCGACTGGTATGGTGAGTTGATCCGGCAGACGATCGACAGCAAGACCGGCGAGGTTCCGGAGGTTTCCAACTGGGACGACTGTCCGGCCGACGTGTGCGACTGGTCGGCTCGCAAGCAGTTGAACGCGCTGGTCGATACGGCCAGCGATACGCGAAGCATCTATACCTATGACCCGACCAATGACGCGACCCGGCTGAAGGACTTTGCCTGGGCATCGCTGACGGACGCCGAGAAGAAGCTTTTCGTGTCGCCGCAGATCGACTCGCTGACCCAGTTCGCCGATTTCGATGCAGCCGACAAGGCAGCCGCCGAAGGGGCCAATCTGGTGGCCTTCCTGCGCGGCCAGCGGGGCTACGA
>SSTA01000373.1 GCA_009469685.1 Azonexaceae bacterium
TGGTTCGCCGACATCCAGGATCGTTTTCCGTTCCCCTTCAGTATGGTGCCGCCGGAAATCAGCTGGCAGATCTCCACCTGGTTCGAGTTGATTGGCGGCGTCGCCCTGGTATTGGGAATTGCGACGCGCTTCTTCTCGATCTCGCTGGTCGTGCTAACCGTCGTCGCCATTGCCAGCGTCCATTGGCCGGACTCCTGGAACAGCCTGAGCGAGCTCTATCAGGGCTATGGCTTCACCGACAAGGGGTTCGGCAATTTCAAGCTGCCGGTTTTCTTTCTGGGGATGTTCGTACCCCTGATCCTGCTCGGGCCGGGTCGCTTCAGCATAGACCACTGGCTGCGGAAGCGCTTCTATGCATCCCGGGAAGATGAGTGAATCTGCTGCGCTATTTCCAAGCCTTGAGCCAGGGCCGGATGGTTCTGTGGTGCTATCTGATCTGGTATTTGACGACAGTCGCATTCCGCTTCGACCCGACCCCTGCCATCTGGCTTAATTCGCTTGGAATCAGCGCGTTGATCGGGTTTGCCCTGATCCTGAGCGTTGGTGGCCCGGGGGGAACGCGTCCGGCCGGTTGGCAGAAATTCCGCCTCTTTCTCATGCCCTTCTGCGTTTCCAGCTTTTCCGCCTTGATCAAGGGTCATGGCTATTGGCTGATCTTTCCGCCCGACGTCTTTGAGTTGCTTTTCGCGGTTGGCCTGTGTGCGGTTTTCGTCGCCTTCGTGCTGGGGCTGCGCTCCCTTCGGACTAGGCCCGGTGCACTTGGCAATCTCGCTCGTTGAGGGGCTGGCGCACTAGCGGAGAAGGACGGTGGTGGGTGTGGCCCCACATCGGGATTCGTCGCGCAAGCCTATACCGGTCAGTCCCCGGGCAAGGGCCGCCTTGATCAACCACGCGAGGCGCTCGGCCGCCTCCTTGGGCTGAAGGCCTTGCGGGCGGATGTTGGAAACGCAATTGCGTTGGGCGTCGATGCAGCCGACCCGGGGGCTATGGGTCAAGTATGCGCCCAGGCTATCCGGCGCGGTCAGCCCCGGTCGCTCGCCCAGCAGAATCAGACCGAGGGTGGCGCCGAGCAGGGCTCCGATTTCGTCACCCAGGGCAACCCGACCCTGCTCAGCGAGAACCGTTGGCCCGATGCTCAGGCCCTCCAGCCGTGGCAGCAGCGAGGTGAGGAGAGTCAGGGCGTGGCGCTCGACCGCGATTGCCGATAGGCCATCGGCAATGATGACCACCAGGTCATAGCTTGCCGCGTGCGTACGCAAAATGGGCAGGCTGTCTGCGGCAAGCCGCCGGCCGAGATCGGGGCGCTGAAGATAGACCTGGCGGTCGGCGCAGCGACTGCGAACCTTAAGTACCGGTGCGTGGCCGACGTTCGCCAAGCGGGACGCGAACTGCGCGAAATCGAGCGGTGTGTGGACAGCATCCCGCGCCAGGGCTCGCGCCACGTCGAAGGCCAGGACGGCCTCGGTCGGGAGACTGTCGCCGACGCGGCCCAGGGCGACACGGGCGGGCGTCAGCGTCGCCAGTTCATGCCAAGGGTAGCGCCGGAGCAATCCGCTCATGACTGGCTACCAGCTACTGTCGCCAGCAAGGGGTGGTCCGCGGCGACCGGCAGCAGGCGACCTTGATCGTCGGCGATCCCGATTTCCATGAGCCACTGCTCGAATTCCGGTGCGCGGCGCAAGCCTAGAATCTGGCGCAGGAACAGGGGGTCGTGGAAGGAAGTGCTCTGGTAATTGAGCATGATGTCGTCGGCGCCGGGGACCCCCATGATGAAATTGACGCCGGCGCTCCCCAGGAGGACCAGGAGGTTATCGACGTCATCCTGATCCGCTTCGGCGTGATTGGTGTAGCAGATGTCGCAGCCCATGGGCAGGCCCAGCAGCTTCCCGCAAAAATGATCTTCCAAGCCGGCGCGGATGATCTCCTTGCCGTCGAAAAGGTACTCCGGTCCGATGAAGCCGACCACGGTATTGACGAGCAGGGGCGAGAAATTCCGCGCGACCGCGTAGGCCCGGGCCTCGCAGGTCTGCTGGTCGACGCCATGGTGGGAATTGGCGGATAGGGCGCTGCCCTGCCCGGTTTCGAAGTACATGACGTTCCGGCCGACCGTTCCTCGGTTCAACGCCTGGGCGGCATCACGCGCTTCGGCCAGCAGGGCGAGATTGATACCGAATCCCAGGTTGGCCGCTTCGGTACCGGCGATGGACTGAAAGACGAGGTCCACGGGCAGACCGGATTCCATCGCTCGCAGTTGATGGGTGACATGGGTCAGGATGCAAGACTGGGTTGGAATGGCGAAGCGAGTGATCAGCTCGTCCAGCATGTGCCAGAGCGATGCCATGGCTGCAAGGTCGTCCGAGGCGGGATTGATACCGATGACTGCATCGCCCGCGCCATACAGCAGGCCGTCGAGAATGGCCGCGGCGATTCCGCGGGGGTCATCGGTCGGGTGATTCGGCTGCAGGCGTACCGCCAGCCGCCCGGGCAGTCCGATGGTGTCGCGAAAGGCCGTGGTGACGTGGCATTTGCGCGCTGCGGCGATCAAGTCCTGATTCCGCATGAGCTTGCTGACGGCAGCTGCCATTTCCGGAGTGATGCCGGGTGCGGCGGCGGCGAGCGCTGTGGCGTCCGTGTCGGTCTCCAGCAGCCAGTCGCGGAATTCCCCGACCGTCAGCGAGGCGAGCGGGGCGAAGGCATGGGGGTCATGGCTATCGACGATGAGCCGGGTGACCTCGTCGCTTTCGTAGGGGACCACCGCATCCTCCAGAAAACGCCTTAGCGGCAGGTCGGCGAGGGCCAAGCGTGCGGCCATGCGTTCTCCGGCCGTCGCTGCCGCAATTCCCGCCAGACGGTCTCCGGAACGCTCAGGACTGGCCTTGGCCAGCAGTTCCCGAAGATCTGCAAAGCGATGGGTTACGCCTCCGACTTTGGCGCTGAACGACATGACGGGCTCCTGCGATCCGAGGCCGATGACGAGCCCATTTTAGCTGGCCTGGGAGCCTTCGGAGCAGCTGTTCAGCCGACCGGCTGGCGGCGGCGAAGGAGAAATCGCCCGGGATCGACGGCCGCCACCAGGTCGGAATCCAGGGGCAGGGGGTCACCTGCCATCAGGCTGGCGATCAGTTCGGCCATCAATGCCGACCACACGATGCCGCGGGCACCGTATCCCTGGAGACAGAATGCTCCGGGGAGCCGGGGCACATCGATCAGCCGGGTCGTCTCCCGGCCGGCTGCGAAATCGGGGATCGCGCCGACTATGGGCAGCCGATCCGGAGATACGGGGCGAAAGCCTACCCGGCCGCCGAGTTCGGCGGGGTCGAGTCCGGCGGCGTAGCCCGGCAACATCAGTTCCAACCGGGCAAGGTTGTCGGCATGGTCGCCGACCCGTTCGCCGGGCTCGTCGTCCGAGAGGGTATAGCTCGCCCCCGCCAACTGGACGCCGTCCACTGCCGGGGTGGCATAACCGAGGCGGCAGACGACCACCTCCAGGGGCGACCTGGTTCCGGCAGGTAAATGGGTCACCTGACCGCGAGCCCGATGCTGCGGGAGGTGGGTGAGGAGGTCTAGTCTGGTCGCCGCAGCCCCTGCCGCGATCACCAGAAAAGGGGCGGCGGCGACCCGAGTGCCGTCTGCGCCGAATGCGCGCCACTCGCCGTCTGCCCGTTCCAGGCGCGCAACGGCGCATCCGAAGCGCGTCGCGATGCGTTCCGGAAAAGCCGCCAGAGCTGCACCGCACAGGGATGGGGGTTGCACCCAGCCGCCCCCCGGAAACCACCAGCCGCCTGTGTCGGCGGGCCAAGCGAGTTTGGCGGACGCCTCTTCACGGTCGAGAAACTGAAGGTATTCGCCGGGCGGATGCAAAGTTTCGACGGTACGTCGCTGAATGGTCTCGTGGGAGGCATCCCGGGCAAGGTGCATGACCCCGCACGGTGACCAGCGCACGGCCCCGCCGAGATCGTCGATCAGCGCCCGAGTCGCCAAGTAGCCTGCGCGGGTGAGCCGGGCAAGCCGATTGTCGTCCACGCTGGGTAGAGGGCGCAGGACGCCGGCGAGATTGCCCGAGGCTCCCAACCCGGGGGCGCCGTTCTCATCGAGGACGGTCACCTGCCAGCCGCGGCGCGCAAGCCCATGGGCGGCAGTCGCGCCGGCCAGCCCGGCGCCGAGGACCAGGGCGCGGCGATCAGATGGGGTTTGTCTCTTGGCGGGTTTGCGCGAGCGGTAACGGCCGACCAGCATATGCCGCTTGGCGGCGAAACCCGGGCGCTTTTCCAGGTCGAATTCTGCGGCGGCGAGGGCGTCGCGGACGGCGCCGCTGACGGACCAGCTCGCCAGGGTCGCGCCCGGGGCGGCAAGGCGGGCCAGGGTGCGGCAGAGGAGGGGAGACCACAGTTCCGGGTTCTTGGCCGGCGAAAAGCCGTCCAGGTAAAAGGCATCCACGGCGGCATCGATCTTGCGCAAAACCTCGACGGCGTCGCCGAAGACCAGGGTCAGGATCACCCGCCCGCCGGCCAGGTTGAGGCGATGAATGCCGGGCACCAGGGGCGGCCAGCGTTCGCGCAGCGCTTCGGCCAGGGGGGCGAATTCCGGCCAGGTGGCCTGGGCAGTGCGCAGGTCCTCGGCACTGAAAGGGTGCTTCTCGGCGGAGACAAAATGCAAGCGCTGGCAGCGCTGAGGGTCCGCCTGCCAGGCTGCCCAAGTGGCGAGAAAGTTGAGTCCCAGGCCAAAGCCGGTTTCCAGGATGACGAAACGCTCTTGCCCCTGCCAGCGGGTGGGGAGGTCGTTCCCGCCGAGAAAGACATGGCGCGCCTGCTGCGGGCCACCGGCGGCGGAATGATACACATCGCCGTAGGCGGCGGAGAATGGGGTGCCGTCCGGCCCGATTTCGAGTCGGGCGGGTTCGAGCCTGACTTGCGTCACCCTGGTCCGGTCTGCCGCCGGCGATTCGAAGACTCCAGAGCCACGGGCATGTCAGTGGAGGAGGGTCTTGCCGGCCCCGGCATCTTGGGTCGGACGGGGACTCCCGTAAGACAGATCGAGGTCCCAGCCGGCGGTATCGGCTCCGGCGCGCAACATGGCGCACAGGGCCTGGAGGCGGTGGGCGTCGAGCGCCAGGGTAAAACTGCGCTCCCGGGGCTCGCGCAGGGTGATCTTGCAGCGTCCGGGGCCCGCCGGTTCCAGCTTGGCCTCGCTGGGAAGCAGGGGCGTCGAGCCGAGGGGAAGCACGGGATCTTCGTTGCGATAGGGTTCGCCGAAGCTGCCGGGCTCTTCTCCCGAAACGTTCTCCGGGACAGGCTTGAGATGGTCCAGCAGCAGCGCCATCAGGAGGGGCCAAAGTTCCCTGAGGAAGCGCCGGGTGAGGAAGACCCTGATTTCCTCCCGGGTATCGGTCGCGATGCGCAGCAGGAGACGATCCTGGACCGGGTCGGCGGCAGCCTGAATTTGCCGGATTTTCATCAGGCGCGACCTTTCCGTTGGCCAGACGCGGCGGGAATCATTCCGGCCGCATCTGGGGAAAGAGAATCACGTCGCGAATCGCAGGGGCGTTGGTGAGCAGCATGACCAGGCGATCGATGCCGATTCCACAACCGCCGGTGGGGGGGAGACCGTACTCCAGAGCGCGGATGAAGTCGGCGTCGTAGTACATGGCCTCCTCGTCGCCGGCGTCCTTGGCCTGGGCCTGGGCGGCGAAGCGAGCGGCCTGGTCCTCGGCGTCGTTCAACTCGGAAAAGCCGTTGGCGATCTCGCGGCCGACGATGAAGAGCTCGAAGCGTTCGGTGATTTCCGGGTTGCTGTCGGAGGCGCGGGCCAGGGGCGACACTTCCACCGGGTAGTCGATGATGAAGGTGGGCTCCCAGGTCTGGGCCTCGGCGCAGGCTTCGAAGAGCTGCAGCTGCAGGCTGCCCAGGCCGCCGGGTTTGACCGGCTCGCCGAAGGCCTTGATCTTGGTCTTGAGGAATTCGGCGTCGGCCAGCTGGGCGTCGGTGAATTCCGGATGCTCCTTCTGGATGGCGCCCAGGATGGTCAGCCGGTGGAAGGGTTTGGAGAGGTCCAGCACGCGGCCTTGATAGTCGAAGACCTCCTTGCCGAGGGCCTCGCGGGCGGCGTGGCGCAGGAGACCTTCGGTGAAGTCCATCAGGCTACGGTAGTCGGCGTAGGCCTCGTAGAACTCCATCATGGTGAATTCCGGGTTGTGGCGGGGGCTGAGGCCTTCGTTGCGGAAATTGCGGTTGATTTCGAACACTTTCTCGAAACCGCCCACCACCAGGCGCTTCAGGTACAGCTCGGGGGCGATGCGCAGGAACTGCTGCATGTCCAGGGCATTATGGTGGGTGACGAAGGGCTTGGCCGAGGCACCGCCCGGGATGGGGTGCATCATCGGCGTTTCCACTTCCAGGAAGCCGTGGCCGCTCATATAGTTGCGGATCGAGGCGACGATCGCGCTGCGAGCGCGGAAGGTGGCCCGGGTTTCCTCATTCATGATGAGATCGACGTAGCGCTGGCGGTACTTCATCTCCACGTCGGCGAGGCCGTGGAACTTGTCCGGCAGCGGCCGCAGCGACTTGGTCAGCAGGCGGAGTTCGGCGGCCTGGATGGTCAGTTCGCCGGTCTTGGTCTTCATCAGGGTCCCGACGACGCCGAGAATGTCGCCCAGGTCCCAGGTCTTGAAGGCGGCATAGGATTCCTCCCCCACCTTGTCCCGGGCCACGTAGATCTGGATACGGCCGGAGACGTCTTGGAGGGTGGCGAAGGAGGCCTTGCCCATCACCCGCTTCAGCATCATGCGACCGCCGACCTTGACCTCCACGGGCAGTCCTTCCAATTCCTCGGTCGTCTTGTCGCCGTATGCCTCCACCAGCCTGGCCGCCATGTTTTCGCGCTGGAAATCGTTGGGGAAGGCCTCGCCAGTTTTCCGCCACTCGGCGAGCTTGGCACGGCGCTCGGCGATGAGCTGATTCTCGTCCTGGTGGGGGGAAGGGCGTTGATCGTCGTTGGACATGGGTGGAATCCTTGAAA
>SSTA01000374.1 GCA_009469685.1 Azonexaceae bacterium
ATCCGGGCGGCGGCAAGAGCTTCAACGAGCTGGAAGGCAGGGAGCCGGTCTCCGAACCCTTCCACTATTCCGAATGGGATTACCAGATTCAGCTCGAGCGTCCCGCCTGGGCCACGGTGCTGGAAAAGCGCGCCAGGGCCGGCGACCTCGCGGTGATCGAGGACATCGCCCGCCGCTACAAGCGCGAAATCCATCGCATGAAGTTCCTGCTCGACGCCATGCAGCCGCAGGGCGTGCAGCGCATCCGCCGGCTGGAGGATGGCGACGAGATCGACATCAACGCGGCGATCGCCAGCCTCACCGACATCCGCCTGGGCAACCAGCCCGATCCGCGCATCATGATGCGCAGCGTGCGCAAGACGCGCGACTTCTCGATCCTGGTCCTGCTCGACCTTTCCGAATCGACCAACGAGAAGGTGCAGGACCAGGCGTATTCGGTGCGCGAACTCACCCAGCAGGCCTGCGTGCTGCTCGCCGACGCGATCAGCAAGGTCGGCGACCCGTTCGCCATCCACGGCTTCTGCTCCGACGGCCGCCACGATGTCGAGTACTACCGCTTCAAGGACTTCGACCAGCACTGGGACGAGAAGCCCAAGGCGCGCCTGGCCGGCATGAGCGGGCAGCTTTCCACCCGGATGGGCGCCGCGATCCGCCACGCCGGACACCACCTGCGGCTGCAACGCTCGGCCAAGAAGCTGCTGATCGTCATCACCGACGGCGAGCCGGCCGACGTCGACGTGCGCGACCCGCAATACCTGCGCCACGACACCAAGAAGGCGGTCGAGGAAATCGGCCGACTGGGCGTCGTCACCTATTGCATGAGCCTGGACCCGCGCGCCGACAACTATGTCTCGCGCATCTTCGGCCAGCGCAACTACATGGTGGTGGACCACGTCCAGCGCCTGCCCGAGAAGCTGCCGCTGCTTTATGCCGGCCTCACCCGTTAGGAAGAACCATGGAACAAACCTACCCCGGCCTGCACCAGGACAAGCATGGACTCACGCAACTGGGCCGCATCGTGCTCGACGGCTGGCTGTTCGGCCTGATCCCGGAAACCGAGGATTGCCGCGGCTGGTCGCTGGGCCGCATGCAGAACCTGATGGAACAGGTGCAGGGCGAATGGGACAAGTACGCCAACCTGCCCAGCCGCCTGCCACCGCCCCTGCTGGCCCGCCACCAGCAGCTTTACGACGGCGCGATCAGCAGCGCCCGCGCCAAGGGCTGGGACCCGGAACTCGGCGAGGACGAATGAACGGGCGACCGGCCATGTACGACCGCCTGCGCGACTGCCCCGCCCTCAACGAGTATCCGTCCCGCATCCCCGCGCCGGTGTGGAACGTCTGGCGCCGCTACTGGATGCGCCACCCTCGGCCGACCTGCTTCGGACTCGAAGCCCTGCCGCCGATGTCGCTGCTGCTCGACGAGCGCGAATGGGTGCTGGTCGATTCCAGCCTCTATGACATGCCCATCCTGGCGTGGTCCGCCTTCGAGGACGCCGGCCGCGCCGCGCTGCACGCGCCCGTGCCCTGCACCGTGCGCGACTACCACCAGGGCGCGGCCAAGATTCGCGACCAGGCCCTGCGGCTAATGGCCGGGGAACTCGAATCGCGCTTGAACCGGCCACCCGGAAAGGCGCCATGAGCGGCCGCCACCAGCCACCGCCAAGGCCCCGCGCCGGAGCCACGCGATGCCGCTGAAGGCGGTGATCTTCGACGTCGACGGCACCCTGGCCGACACCGAGGACGCCCATCGCCAGGCCTTCAACCTCACCTTCAAGGAGTTCGGCCTGCCCTGGCACTGGGATGTCGATTGCTACGCCGAACTGCTCGCCCTGGCCGGCGGCGAGGAACGCCTGTTGCATTACGCGCGGCGCGCCGATCCCGAGCGCTTCGCCATGCTCGGCGCGGCCTGCATCGCACGCTTGCTCGTGCGCCTGCACTTGCGAGCGTCGCAGGTCCATGCCCGCCGCCTCGAATTGGGTAAGGTGCCGCTGCGTCCCGGCGTCGCCCGTCTGCTTCACGAACTGCGGA
>SSTA01000375.1 GCA_009469685.1 Azonexaceae bacterium
CATGGCCGTGGCCAGGGGGCCGTAGCGAAACCTGAGACAATTGCCCTCCCACTGCTCTTGCCCGATCAATTCGTCGAGATCGGTGTCGGGGGTACAGGTGTGGACCATGGCGGCGCTCCCAGGAGTGGCGACTCAATGGGGTTAACGGCAATAGCGCCAAACAAGTTGAATTCCCCCGGGTGCAGCCGGCGATCCGATCAGGGGCGCTTGCGCGCCACCTTGGACTTGCTCTTAGTGGCGGGCTTTACTTCCGGTGCCGAATGCCGGGGAGCGGTTCTCTTGGCCTCCGACTTGCGGGTCCCTTGCGCCTTGCTTCGGGCAACCGCGGGTGCAGCCGCCGCCGCAACCGAGGGGACGACCGGCCCTCGGCCAACTGCGGTGCTCGCCAGAACGAAATCGATCTTGTTGCTCTCCAGATCGGCCCGCACCAGCTTGACCCGTACCCGGTCGCCGAGGCGAAAGCGCTGTCCCGTGCGTTCCCCCAGCATCTGGTGCTTGATGGGGTCGAACTGGAAGTAGTCGGCACCCAACTCCGAAACGTGCACCAGGCCCTCGACATAAACCGCGTCGAGGGCGACGAAGATGCCGAAGGCAGTGACCGCCGAGATGGTACCGTCGAAGACTTCGCCAATGCGTTCCTTCATGTAGTAACACTTGAGCCAATTCTCGACGTCCCGGGTCGCCTCGTCGGCGCGCCGCTCGGTCGCCGAGCAGTGCAGACCGATGTCGTCCCAATTGCCTTCGGGGTGATAGCGTTCGCCGGCGAGGACAGCCTTGATGGCGCGGTGGACGAGGAGATCCGGATAGTGGCGGATCGGCGAGGTGAAATGGGTGTAGTGCTCGTAGGCCAGTCCGAAGTGGCCGACATTGTCGGGGCTGTAGAGGGCTTGCTTGAGGGAACGCAGCATGACCGTCTGGAGGAGCAGGAAATCAGGCCGCAATTTGACCTTTTCCAGGAGTTGGGCGTAGTCCTTGGCCTTGGGGTCTTCGCCGCCCCCCAGGGCGAGGCCGAATTCGGCCATGAAGGAGCGCAGGTTCCGGAGTTTTTCCTCGGAAGGTCCCGCGTGGACCCGATACAAGCAGGTCTGGCGATGCTCGGCGAGGAAATCGGAGGCGCAGACATTGGCGGCCAGCATGCATTCTTCGATCAACCGATGGGCGTCATTCCGCACCACCGGGACGATGGCGTCGATCTTGCCCTGATCGTTGAAGACCATGCGGGTCTCGGTGGTCTCGAAATCGATGGCGCCGCGCCGGCCCCGAGCAAGGTGCAGGATCTGGTAAAGCTTGTAGAGGTGGGTCAGGTCCGGTTGCAGAGCGCGATGGACCTCGCTCTCCGGCACGGCTGCCCCGGATAGCCATTCCCACACCTGGGTGTAGGTCAACCGGGCGTGGGAACGGAAGACCGCCGGGTAAAAGCGGTAAGCGCCGATCTTGCCGGCGGCGCTGATGCTCATGTCGCACACCATGGCCAATCGATCGACCTCAGGGTTCAGCGAGCAGATCCCGTTGGACAGTTTCTCCGGCAGCATGGGAATGACGCGGCGAGGAAAATAGACCGAATTGCCCCGCTCCCGCGCCTCCTTGTCCAGGGCCATGCCCGGCTTGACATAATGGGAGACGTCGGCAATCGCCACGACCAGTCGCCAGCCTCGGCCCTGCTTGGCGCAATAGACCGCGTCGTCGAAATCCCGCGCGGTCTCGCCGTCTATGGTCACCAGGGGCAGCCCACGCAAATCCTCGCGGCCCTTCAGGTCGGTCTTCTTCACCCGGTCTGGAGTGGCCTTGTTCTCGGCCTGGGCCGCCTTGGAGAATTCGAAGGGAAGATCGTGCTTGCGCAGCGCGATTTCGATTTCCATGCCCGGATCGGCGTAGGTGCCCAGCACCTCGGTGATCCGGCCGATAGGTTGGGAATACTTGCTGGGCTGTTCGATGATCTCGACCATGACCACCTGACCGGCGACCGGCTTGATCTTGCCTTTCTTTTCCGGCGGCACCAGGATGTCCTGGGCGATACGGCGATTCTCCGGCACCACGAAGACCACCCCGTGCTCGACGAACACCCGGCCCACCACCCGGCTGTTGGCCCGCTCGGTGACTTCGACGATGCCGCCTTCCGGGCGTCCCTTGCGGTCCACGCCGCTGATGCGGACCAAGGCGCGATCGCCATGGAGCACCTTGCCCATCTGATGCTGGTCGAGGAAGACATCGGCACTGCCGTCGTCGGGCACCAGAAAGCCGTAGCCGTCGGGATGCCCCTGAATTCTTCCGGGAATGAGACTCGCTCGCTCGGGAAGAATATAGGCACCCTTGCGGTTCTTCATCAACTGGCCTTCCCGCTCCATGGCAGCCAGGCGACGCTGGAACATCTCCCGTTCGTGGGAACTCACGTCGAGCAGGCCCGCCAGTTCGTCGAAAGTAACGGGCCGCCCCTCATCCTCAAGGGTCTGGGCAATGAATTCGCGCGAGGGCAGCGGAGTTTCGTAACGCTGGGACTCCCGATTGAAGAAGGGATCGCTTTGGCGAGCCTTGGAGAGCTTCTTTCTTGACATCCTGAGGTTTTCCTTTAAAATGCGGCGCTCTTCGCACCTGCCCAGGTGGCGGAATTGGTAGACGCACTAGTTTCAGGTACTAGCGCTTAACGGCGTGGGGGTTCGAGTCCCTTCCTGGGCACCAGATTCAGCAAAGCCGGCTTCCGCCGGCTTTTGCGTTTAGGGCGCGCGCAACCGATATACGACCGCGTATAGCGGCGCATCATACCATCGCGCAGGATGGATCAGGACTTTGGCCGCAGGACGTCGTTCCGGGTCACCGCCTGCTGACACGTCGGGCACAGCAGCCGGGCAAATGCATGGCGATCGGTGATCCGGATGCGGCGCCCCTCGCGGTCGATCATGCCCGCCTCTTCGAGATTGCGCAGGGCACGGGAAAGATGCGGTTGACTGGCGCCAAGGCGCTGGGCGAGTTTCATGTACGGAAGCGAGATGTTGTATTCGCTGCGTAGAGGCTCGCCCCTCCGCACCCGCCCCTCGCCGCAATGCAGGTAACAGGCCAAGCGTTCGATGGTACTGCGGTTCTGCAGCCCCTCGAGTTCCTCGTACAGATCCGCCACATCGTCGGCCAGCAGATTCATCAGCCGGCGCGCGAAAAGTACCGAGGCATCGATCCAATTGGCAAGAGTCGCCATAGGAACGAGGACGACGCTCGCCTCGGTCAGGGTGCGCAATTCATAGGCCGAAGGCGTCCCCGTGAGCGCATTCTCGAGACCCATGCAGTGCCCGGTTCTGGCAATCCGGACGACATGTTCGACGCCGTTGCGATTGCTCAGGACCACTTCAAGGCTTCCGTGAACCACCAGAAACATCCCGGCCGGCGTACTTCCCTTACGGATGACGGATTCTCCGGGAGTGTGCCGCCGATGCACGTCTGCATCGGTGAAGAATTCGCAGAACGGTTCCCGATGCATCAGTCCCCCGAGCAATCCACTCGCGCCGAGAGCCGACATTTCGCTGGCGGAAAGTGCCACGACAGGCGTCCTGAAAATGAGAAGCGCTCACGCTAGCATCGCAGCATTGTGCGGTATATAGTTCAATCGTATTATCCGCCCCCCACCTTTGGTTTCATGGCGCCTCTGGAAGAGTGCCTTCCCAC
>SSTA01000002.1 GCA_009469685.1 Azonexaceae bacterium
AGCGGCCCCTCGAGCTGGAACACGGCCGCGGAAAGGCTTTCGCGCAGGGCGCTGGCGCGGTCCTCCTCGGCCAGCATGGCGCGCAGCGCCGCCATGCGCGCCTTTTCCTGCTGCATGCGAAGGCCGGTGATGTCCTTGGCCAGCAATAGCACGTAGTCGCGCCGCGCGCCGGCGAAGAAATTATCGGCGCCGGTGTCGGCCTCGCTGACCGCCGTCGCCGAGCAGGAAAACCACAGCGGCCCCTTCGCGCCGGGGCGGTCGATGCGCACTTCGCGATCGAGGAACAGGTAGCCGGCGCGGCGCGGGTCCGGCTGTGCCGCGGCCTGCACTTCCTGCGCCAGCGCGGAGCGCACGGCCGCCATCAGCAGCGGCGCGGGCTCGGCCATGCCAAGGTCCGCCTGCAACTTCTTGTACTCGTGGTTGTCGAGCACCACGCGGTCGGCCGCGTCGAGCAGGGCGATCACGATGGGCGCCGCGTCGACCACCGATTCGATCAGGGCCTTCTGGTTGCGCACTTCGCAGGCCAGGCGATGCACCTCGGTGATGTCGCGGTGCATGCCAAGGTAATTGACCACCGCGCCGCCGGCGTCGAGCACCGGCGTGATCACCAGTTCGGCGAGGTAGCGCGTGCCGTCCTTGCGCCGATTGACCAGCGTGCCGTTCCAGGCCATGCCGCGCGAGATGCGCTGCCACAGCGTCTTGTACACCTCGGACGGGGTGGTCTTGTTGGAAAGGATGGACTCGTTGCGCCCGATCGCCTCGGCGGCCTCGTAGCCGGTGACGCGCGAAAAGGCCGGATTGACGAACAGGATCACGCCCCGCGCATCGGTGATCGAAATCGCGATGTCGGCCTGCGCCACCGCCTGCTGGAAGACCATCGGCAGCACGCCCGGCAGCTTGTCGCCGGCACTCAACTCTGGCATTCCCATCGACGCGCTCCTTTCATGCTGCACTGCAAAGCACCTTTCATGCCGATGGTTCACATGCGCCGTCAGGCCGTCGACGCCTTCGCCATGCCCCTGAATTTGTCGTGGTTTTGTCGCATTCGCGACATCGGCGAAAGTCAGCCCTGGCGGTACGGCGGTCGCCGCGACGAATCAGGCTGGTGCGCAAAATCAGGCAGATGCACGCTTTCGGGGTGATCTACGGCGGCGTGGCACGGAACCTGCGAACCGACCGGGCGAGGACTATCGCCATGACCGCCTACCTGCTCCTGCTGATCTCCACCGCGCTGGTGAACAACGTGGTGCTGGTCAAGTTTCTTGGCCTTTGCCCGTTCATGGGCGTCTCGAAGAACATGGACAGCGCGCTGGGCATGGGCCTGGCTACCACCTTCGTCATCACGCTGGCCTGCGCCGCGACCTGGATGCTGGAACACTGGCTATTGCAGCCCCTGGACCTTGCCTACCTGCGCATCCTGGCCTTCATCCTGGTCATCGCCGCCACGGTGCAGTTCGTCGAACTGGCGGTGAAGAAGTCGGCCCCCGCGCTTTACCAATCGCTGGGCATCTACCTGCCGCTGATCACGACCAACTGCGCGGTGCTTGGCGTCGCGCTGCTCAACGCGCAGGAAAAGAGCAGCTTCGTCGAGAGCCTCGTATATGGCTTCGGCTCGGCGCTCGGCTTCACCCTGGTGATGCTGATGTTCGCCGGCCTGCGCGAGCGCCTGGCGCTGGCGCGGGTACCCGCCGCCTTCGCCGGCGCACCGGCGAGCTTTGTCCTCGCCGGCCTGCTCTCGCTCGCCTTCATGGGCTTTTCCGGCATGAATTTTCACTAGACGCGGAGTCGGAACGATGCTGCTCGCCATTCTCTGCCTGACCCTTCTTGGCACGGTACTCGGCTTCGGCCTCGGCATCGCGGCGAGGAAATTCCATGTCGAGGGCGATCCGCTCTCGACGGAGATCGAAGCCATGCTGCCGGGATCGAACTGCGGCCAGTGCGGCTTTCCCGGCTGCCCCGGCGCGGCGGCGGCAATCGCCGACGGCAGCGCGCCAGTGACCGCCTGCCCGCCCGGTGGCAAGGCGCTGGCGCAAGCCCTCGCGGCCCGGCTCGGCATCACCCTCGACCTTTCCGCGGTGGCCGATGCGGGCCCGCGGATGGCCCACGTCGAGGAGGAAATCTGCATCGGCTGCTGCCGCTGCATCAAGGTCTGCCCGACCGACGCCATCCTCGGCGCCGCCAAGCAGATCCACAACGTCATACGCGAGGCCTGTACCGGCTGCGGCAGTTGCGTCGAGCGCTGCCCGACCGAGGCGATGGTCATGAAGCCGGTACCCGTCACCTTGCAGCATTGGGTCTGGCCCAAGCCCCTTGCAGTAGCGTAAGCCCATGACCTCGACAACGATTCCACGTAATGACTATCGGAAGCTTCGGTCAGCTTGGGCCTTGCAAGTGGACCCGCCCCTTCCCGACCTCCCCCTCGCGGGGGAGGCGATTGATCGGCTCGCGTCGCTCGCACCTGGGACTGGTCGCAACAGCCCTTCCGCACGGAACGTGACATGGGCTTGATGGAACGCTTCTTCGGTGGCCCGCGCTGGGGCGTCCATCCGGACGACCGCAAGCGACCCGCCGCGGACGCGCCGCTACGGAACCTGCCGCTGCCGGAAAAGCTCTACGTGCCATTGCAACAGCACGTCGGCCAGCCGGCGCGGCCCATCGTGCTGGTCGGGCAACAGGTGCTGAAGGGCCAGTTGCTCGCCGAAGCCAACGGCAACATTTCGGCGCCGATCCATGCGCCGAGTTCCGGCGAGGTCATTTCCATCGCCGAAATCACCGCGCCGCACCCTTCCGGGCTGACGCAACTGGCGATCGGCATCGCCTGCGACGGCCACGATGCGTGGGGCGAGCGCGCGCCGGTGGATGACCCGTTCGCGCTTTCGCCCGAGGAGATCGCCAAACGCACGGCCGCCGCCGGCGTGGTCGGGCTGGGCGGCGCCACCTTCCCCTCGGCGGTCAAGTTCAACCTCGGCAAGCGGCTCAAGGTCAGGACGCTGGTCGTCAATGGCGGCGAGTGCGAGCCCTATCTCTCCAGTGACGACCGCATCATGCGCGACTTCCCGGAGCAGGTGGTGGATGGTGCCCGCCTGGTCATGCATGCCATCGGTGCCAGCGAGGCCCTGGTGGGCATCGAGGACAACAAGCCGGAGGCCATTGCGGCCATGCGGAAGGCCGCCGAAGCCTACCCGGAAGTGAAGATCCGTCCGGTGCCGGCCCGTTACCCGATGGGGTCCGACAAACAGCTGATCCAGACCCTCACGGGCAAGGAAGTGCCCTCCGATGCCCGGGCCGCCGAAGTCGGCGTCCTCGTGCACAACGTGTCCACCTGTGCTGCCGTTCATAAGGCCATCCGTCTCGGCCAGCCCCTGGTCGAACGCATCGTCACCCTGAACGGCGGCGCCATTGCCCACCCGGGCAACGTCTATGCCCCCCTGGGCACCATGATCAGCGAGCTACTGGCTTTCGTTGGCCTCAAGGAAGCGCCATCGCGGCTGATTCTCGGCGGCCCCATGATGGGCACGCCGTTGCTCCATGACCGCATTCCCATCGTCAAGGGGGCCTCCGGCATCCTCGCCTTCGACGCGGCGGAAGCCTTCGTTCCCGAGGCCGGGCCCTGCATCCGCTGCGGCAGCTGTACCAAGGCCTGCCCCATGGGTCTCCTGCCCCTGGAGATGGCTGCCCGCATCCGGGTCGGCGATCTCGAAGGCGCCGAGGCCTTCCAGCTTGCCGATTGCATTTCCTGCGGTTGTTGCGCCTACGTGTGCCCCTCCCACATCCCGCTAGTTCAGTATTTCAGCCACGCCAAGGGCGAGTTGAGCGCCACCCAGCGCACCAAGCTGCGCACCGAAGCCACCAAGCGCCTGGCGGAAGCCAAGACGGCGCGTATCGAGCGGGAAAATCGCGAAAAGGCCGAAGCGGCCGCTCGGCGCAAGGCCGAACGCGAAGCCGCCAAGGCGGCCTCCGCCCCGGCGGCGGCACCCGCCGAACGACCCCAGGGAGCCCCGGTATGAGCGAATCTTTCGGAACGCCCGTCGCGGCGCCCCACACGACGACAAGCAACAGCCCCGGGCGCATCATGGCTACGGTCATGCTGGCCCTGGCGCCGGCGACCCTATACGGATTCTGGCTGTACGGCTGGCCGGCCTTCTATCTTTGGCTGATCACCGTCGCCGCCGCCATGTTTGGCGAAGCCTTTTGTCTGCGCCTCCTGGGAAAACCCGCCAAGCCGGTGCTCTACGATGGCTCGGCAATGCTTACCGGCTGGCTGCTGGCGGCTTCGTTGCCGCCCTGGGCGCCGTGGTGGATAGGCGTCTTCGGCGGGCTCTTCGCGACAGTGCTGGGCAAGCAGGCCTTCGGCGGA
This sequence comes from Azonexaceae bacterium, assembly GCA_009469685.1. The sequence goes on from SSTA01000002.1 coordinate 4,358, forward strand.
CTCGGGCAGAATCTCTTCAACCCGGCCATGGTGGCCCGAGTAGCGCTCCTCATTTCCTTCCCGGTGCAGATGACTGCCTGGGTGGCCCCGCTGCCCATGTTCAGCACCGGTGCTCCGGGCCCTCTGGAAGGCTTGCACATCCTGCTGCGTGGCGTGCCGCCGGCCTACGATGCGGTGGCCAGCGCGAGCTTGCTGGGCTTCGCCAAGACCGAGCTCTCGCGCGGCGTGAATCTGATGGAGTCCCTCTTGCACGCGCCGGCACTGTCCTTCCTTGGCAGCCGTCCAGGCAGCCTCGCCGAGACGGCAGGCCTGCTCGTCGTCGGCGGAGGTGTGGCGATGGTCGTTCTGCGCATCATCACCTGGCACATCCCGGTGGCCATGCTTTGTGGGATTGCCCTGCCTGCCGCCATCCTGCACGCCGTCGATCCGGCCCGCTACCTGGACGCCGGCACCCACCTGCTCTCCGGTGGTGCACTGCTCGGCGCCTTCTTCATCGCCACCGACTACGTGACTTCGCCCAATGCACCGCGCGGCCAGTTGCTTTTCGGCTTCGGTTGCGGGTTGCTCACCTACGTGATCCGCACCTTCGCCGGCTATCCAGAAGGCGTGGCCTTCGCTGTGATGCTGATGAACGCGCTGACGCCCATCATCGACACCTATTTCAAACCACGGATCTACGGTCGCAACCGCAAGGGCGCGCCGCTGCCGACGACCAATTGAGGGAGGACCCGATATGCAGATCGGCGTTGCCTACTCCGAGCCGGGCCAGCAGATCTGGCTGAACATCGAGGTTCCCGACGATTCGACGGTGAAGGATGCCATCGATCGCTCGGGCATCCTCAAGCAGTTTCCCCACATCGACCTGGGAGCCCAGAAAGTCGGGGTCTTCGGGCGTCTGGTGAAGCTCGACGCAGCCTTGAAAGCGGGCGACCGCGTCGAGATCTACCGGGGAATCGTCGCGGACCCGGAAACGGTGCCGCGGCGCGACATCAATCAAGACGACTGAAGACCTGACAGTATGCCAACAACAATATGTGTGGTGCGCGAGAGCGCATCGGGAGAGCATCGCGTCGCCCTCGTGCCGGAAACGGCCAAGAAGTTCGCCGCCCTCGGGGCGAAGATCGTCTTGGAAAACACGGTCGGCGTGGAATCCCACTTCCTCGACGCCGCCTACGATGGCGTCGACTTCGGCGAGGATCCCCTGCAGTTATATGGCCGGGCCGACCTCATTTTGCGGGTGACGCCGCCCAGTCCCGAGGAGATCGCGGTCATGCCGGAAGGCGCGGTCCTCGTCGGCCTGCTGCGGCCTTTCGAAAGCCGCGAGCGCCTGGCTGCCCTCAATGCGAGAAAGGTCACCGCCTTTTCCCTGGAGTTGCTGCCGCGGATTTCCAGAGCTCAGAGCATGGATGCGCTCTCAAGCCAGGGGGCCTGTGCCGGCTATCAGTGCGGCCTGATCGCCGCCGCCCGCTGCACAAAGTTCTTCCCCATGCTGACTACCGCTGCCGGCACCATTCGTCCGGCCCGGGTGCTGGTCATCGGTGCCGGGGTCGCCGGGCTCCAGGCCATCGCGACCTGCAAGCGTCTCGGTGCAATGGTCGAGGCCTACGACGTGCGCGCTGCGGCGCGTGAGCAGATCGAATCCCTCGGCGCCAAGTTTGTCGACACGGGAGTTTCAGCCGATGGGGCCGGCGGTTACGCACGGGAACTTACCGCGGAGGAGAAGGCCGCCCAGGCGGAAAAACTTGCCAAAGCTGCCACTCAAGCCGACGTAGTGATCACCACGGCTGCCGTGCCCGGCAAAAAAGCGCCGGTCATCGTCACTCGCGACATGGTCGCTCGGATGAAATACGGTGCCATCATCGTCGATATGGCGGCCGAATCGGGCGGCAATTGCGAGCTGACGCAAGCGGGCGAGCATGTCGTCGCCAACGATGTGCACATCCACGGCCCGCTGAATCTGCCATCGCGCATGCCCACCCATGCCTCCGAACTCTACGGCAAGAATCTTTTCAATTTCCTCTCGCCGTGGCTGAAGGACGGCCAACTGGAATTTGATTGGACCGACGAAGTCGTCGCCGGCACCTTGCTCTGCAAGGACGGCGCAACAGTCCATGCCACCGTGAAACAACTCCTGGGAGAAGTCTGATGGACGGTCTGCTCGCTTTCTACATCTTCATGCTCGCCGCCTTCACCGGTTACGAGATCATTGCCAAGGTACCGGTCATCCTGCACACCCCGCTGATGTCCGGCTCCAACTTTATCCACGGCGTCGTCGTGGTAGGCGCCATGGTGGCCCTGGGCAACGCCGATTCGGTGGTCGAACAGGCCCTCGGCTTCTTCGCCGTCGCTCTTGGCGCAGCCAACGCCGCCGGCGGCTATGTGGTTACCGAACGCATGCTCGGCATGTTCAAGTCGGACAAGCGCCGCGACGCCAGCACCAAGGCGAGTGTCGGAACGGGCGAGCTGGCCGGGGAGGGCGCATGATGGGCCTTCCCGCATATGTGCAGGCCACCTGGTTTCTGGGGGCGCTCCTCTTCATCTTCGGTCTGAAGGGCATGAGTTCTCCGGCATCGGCCCGGCAAGGCATTGTCGTCGCCGGTTACGGAATGCTTGCTGCCGTTTCCGGAACCTTTCTCATTCCCGGCCTCAAAAATCTCGTTCTCATGCTTGTCGCCCTCGCCGTAGGCGGGGCGGCAGCATGGCTTTCGGGCAAGAAGGTCAAGATGACCGACATGCCCCAGATGGTGGCCATCTACAACGGTATGGGAGGGGGCGCTGCAGCGGCCATCGCCGCCATTGAATTCGCCCGCGGCGATGCCCACAGTCCGGCCACCACGGTGCTCGCCGTGGTGGGCGCACTGATCGGCGCAATCTCGTTCACCGGCTCCTGCGTCGCCTGGGCCAAGTTGCAGGGCGTACTCAAGAAGGCGGTCCGCTTGCCCTTCCAGAACGGCGTCAATGTGGTGCTGGCGATGCTCGCCGTTGGTCTCGGCACCATGATGGTCGTCCTGGCCCCGGCCCGGCCGGAATTGATCTACGGCTTCTTTGCCGTGGCCCTCGTCCTCGGCCTTGTCGTTACCCTGCCCATCGGCGGCGCCGACATGCCGGTGGTGATTTCGCTGTTCAATGCCTTCACCGGTTTGGCTGTCGGCTTCGAGGGCTATGTGCTGGGCAATCCGGCGCTGATCATCGCCGGCATCGTCGTTGGGGCAGCTGGCACCTTGCTCACCCAGTTGATGGCCAAGGCCATGAACCGGCCGCTGACCAACATCCTTTTCACCCCCCTCGTAGCCAGCGGCGGCGGTACGGCGATCACGGGTACCATGAAGGAGGCCTCGGCGATGGATGTGGCGGCCATGATGCGCTATGCCGCCAAGGTCATCGTCGTTCCCGGTTACGGCATGGCCGTGGCCCACGCCCAGCACAAGGTGTGGGAGATGACGGAATTGCTGGAAGAGGTGGGCGTCGAGGTCAAGTTCGCCATCCACCCGGTGGCGGGTCGCATGCCCGGGCACATGAACGTCCTTCTGGCCGAAGCCGGCGTGCCCTACGACAAGATCCTCGATCTTGAGGAAATCAATGGCGAGTTCCCCCAGGCTGACGTGGCCCTCGTGATCGGCGCCAACGACGTGGTGAATCCCACTGCCCGCACCGACAAGTCGAGCCCCATCTACGGCATGCCCATCCTCGACGCCGACAAGGCCCAGAACGTCGTGGTAATCAAGCGTGGCAAGGGCACCGGCTACTCGGGTGTCGAGAATGCCCTGTTCTTCACAGAGAGTTGCCGCATGCTTTACGGGGATGCCCAGCCGGCGGTGGCGGAAATCATCCAGCATCTGAAGGCATTGGGTTAGCGGTTCGGCGGTCCGCTCGCGGGTCGAAGTTCCGGACGGAGTGCAGCTAGACCGGGGACCGAAGAGCGAGTTCAGGTATTTCAGCGCGGATTGCTTGCGGACTGCATGCCGCGATTCTCGCGCTTGCGAGAGGGATGCGGGGCTATTTTGCGCGGCCGAGTTGGGTTGGGCTGGCGCGATTCGGAAAGTTTGGGCGAGGCCATGTTGGCAACAAATAGAACTGTCCGGTTCTGTAGCAAATGAATTGTCCGCTTTATGCGGGGTGGGGAAAGCGGTGTAGGGCGGAGCCCGGAACCGATTTCCCCTCCCCGGGCAAATGCGGCGGACCTACGCAACCGCCT
>SSTA01000376.1 GCA_009469685.1 Azonexaceae bacterium
AGGGCGAACTGGATGGTCTGGGCCAGTCCGATCCCGAGCGCCAGGCCGAAACCGCCGCCCAGCGCCGAGAGCGCCACCGCTTCGCCGAGGAACAGCGCCAGGATGGTTCGCCGCGGCGCGCCCAGGGCCACCAGGAGGCCAATTTCTCCTGTCCGCTCGCTGACGGCGATGGTCATGATGGTGACGATGCCGACCCCGCCCACCAGCAGAGAAATGCCCCCCAGAGCGCCGACGGCCAGGGTGAGCACGTCGAGGATGTTGGAGAGGGTCTTGAGCATCTCTTCCTGGGTGACGATGGTGAAGTCCTCGCGGCTGTGGCGGGCGATCAAGCGTTCCTTGACGGCGGCGGCGACGATGGCCGAAGGCACGCCCTCCTCGGCGGAAAGGTTGATTTCGTCCACGCCTTCGCGATTGAACAGTTCCTGGGCGCGTCCGGCCGGGATGAAGGCCGTGTCGTCCAGGTCGATGCCCAGGAACTGCCCCTTGGGCTCCATGACGCCAATGATGCGGAAATGCAGCCCGCCGATGCGCAGGCGCTGTCCGAGAGCGTTCTCGCTGCCGAACAGTTCGTTCTTCAGCTTGAGGCCCAGGACGACGAAGGCCCGGGCGCCGGCGTCGCTGTCCTCGACCGGCAGGAACTGGCCGATTTTCACCTTGCCCTGGAAGACGGCGGGCATCTGGGCATTGACGCCGTAGATCAGGGTGCGCCGGGTGCGGCCGTTGCCCTCGACCTCGGCGTTGCCGCGGGCGTTGGGGGTGACGGCGACGACATGGGGCAGGCGCTCCAGGGCGCGGGCGTCGTCCAGGGTCAGGGGGCGGGCGCTGGAGGGGAGGCCCGAAGGGGCCCCACCGGTCTTGGTCTTGCCCGGCACGACCGTGATGTTATTGGTGCCGAACTGGGTGAATTCGCCGAGGACGAAGCGGTGGATGCCCTCGCCGATGGAGGTCAGCAAGATCACTGCGGCGATGCCCACGGCGATGCCCAGGAGCGTCAGGAAGCTTCTGAGGCGCTGGGCGGTGATGGCCCGCAGTGCGAGCTGGAGGGCGTCGGCGAAGAGCATCAGTGCTTCATCAGGGCCTGCACGGGATCCATCTGGGCGGCGCGGCGGGCGGGTAGGACGCCGAAGACGAGGCCGGTGGAGAGTGCCGTCCCCAGGCCGGCGATCACCGCCCAGTCCGGGGGATAGGCGGGAAAGACGGGAAAGGCGAGGCGAATGCCGAAGGCCGCCAGATGCCCGAGGAGGTAGCCCACTCCGGCACCGACGGCGGAAAGCATGGCGGCTTCCGCCAGGAAGGCCAGACGGATGGTGCGGCCGGTGGCCCCCAGGGCCTTGAGCAGCCCGATCTCGCCGGTGCGCTGGGTGACCGCGACCAGCATTACGTTCATGACCAGAATGCCGGCCACTGCCAGACTGATGGCGGCGATGCCGGCCACCCCCAGGGTGAGCGCGCCAAGCAGCTTGTCGAAGGTGGCCAGCACGGCGTCCTGGGTGATGACGGTGACGTCCTCTTCGCCCTGGTGCCGGCTCTTTAGGATGCTGAGTACCTGATCCCGGGCCTCGGGGATCGCCTCGCGGCTCTTGGCTTCCACCAGGATGCGGAAGAGGGTGTTCGAATTGAACAGGGCGTGGGCCAGCGCCACGGGAACGATGATCAACTGATCGGTATCCATGCCCAGGCCGGTACCGGCAGACTTGAGGACTCCCACCACCCGCACCCGTCGGTCGCCGACCCTTACCAGTTGGCCGATGGCGGGAGTGGCGCCGAAAATTTCCTCGCGGATCTTGGCCCCGATCACCACCACGGGGGAGCCGCGATTCCAATCCTCGTCGGGGAGGAACTGACCCTGGGCGAGTTCGAAATTACGCACTTCGAGAAGTTGGGACGTCGAGCCGGCGACCATGCCTTCCCTTAATTTTCCGCCAAAACTGAGTTCCGAGGTGCCCACTGCCAGGGGGGCGAGGCGTTTGACGGCAGGCGCGCGCAGCAGGGCCGCGGCGTCATCCACCGTGAGATCGCGGGGCGTGCTGGTGATGGCGGTGGCCGGATTGAAGCCGCCGGTACCCGTCTTGCCGGGGAGGACGATGACCAGATTGGTGCCGAGGGAAGCGAACTGACCGACGACATAGCGACGGGCGCCGTCGCCCAGGGCGGTGAGGACCACCACGGCGGCGACGCCGATGGACATGGCCAGCACCGAGAGGCTGGTCCGCAAGGGAGTGCCGAGGGCGGCGTCGCGGGCGAAGCGCAGGATGTCGGCAGTACGCATGTCAGACTCGCGTCGAGCTGTCCTGCTTGAGGCGCCCGTCTTCCATCACCAGCTGCCGCTTGGCGCGGGCGCCAAGGGCGGGGTCGTGGGTCACGACCACCAGCGTCACGCCGCGGCCGTTGAGTTCTTCCAGCAGGTGAACGACTTCGTCGCCGGTATGGCGGTCCAGGTTGCCGGTGGGCTCGTCGGCCAGAAGCAAGGCGGGTTCCATGATGGTGGCGCGGGCGATGGCCACCCGCTGGCGCTGACCACCGGAAAGCTGGTCCGGGCGGTGGTCGGCCCGATGTTCCAGGCCGAAATCCTTCAATGCCCGGCCCACCCGCTCGGCCCGCTGACGGGGAGGGATTCCGGCCAAGGTCATGGGGAGGGCGATGTTCTCGGCGGCGGTAAGCCGGGGCACCAGGTGGAAGCTCTGGAAGACGAAGCCGATGCGCCGGCTGCGTACGCGAGCTTGCTCTTCCGGCGACAGGGTGGTGACGTCGCGGTTCTCCAGGCGGTAGACGCCGGCGTCGGGTCGGTCGAGAAGGCCCAGGAGATTCAGGAGCGTCGATTTTCCGGAACCGGAAGGTCCCATCACCGCCACATACTCGCCGGCGTCGATGGCCAGATCGAGTTGGGCCAGGGCATGGACTTCGCTGTCCCCCAGCTGGAAAACCCGCTCGATGCCGGTCAGCTCGATGAGGGGCATGGCCTATTTGCCAGCCTTGACCTTGTCGTCCGGTACTACCCGGGCGCCGGCCTTGACGCCCTCTTTTTCCAGGGAGGTGACGATGCGATCGCCGGCCCGCAGGCCGTCGGCGATCTCGGTGTACTCCCAATTGGCGAGGCCGGTCTTGACCGTGCGCTCGTCGAGTCTTTCCGTCTCCGGGTTATAGACCAGGACCCGGTTGCCCTCGAGCAGGGCAGCGGTGGGAATGCGGAGCACGTTCTCGCGGACCGCAAGCAGGATCTCCACGTCGGCGCTGTAGCCGACCAGCAGCTTGCCGGCCGACTCGGGCGCCTCGAAATCCACCTCGATATCGACCGTGCGCGCCTGCTTTTCCACAGCGGACACATAGGGGGCGACCCGCCGTACCTTGCCGGGAAGCGCCTGTTTCGGCAAGGCATCGAGGCTGATGCGCACCGGCTGGCCGGGCTTGATCTTGGGCGCATCGACCTCGTCCATGGGGGCGGTGACGTAAAGGCAGGTGTCGTCGATGAGGTCGATGGCCGGCGGTGTCGGTACGCCGGGCGGCGATGGGGTGGAATATTCGCCCAGTTCGCCGACGATCTTGGCGACGATGCCGTCGAAGGGCGCATAGAGCGCCGTGCGGCCCTGCTCGACCCGGGTGGCCTTGAACTTGGCCTGGGCGGAAGCGACGTCCGCCTTGGCAGTCGCGCAGGCCGCTCGTCGGGCTTCGGCATCGGTGCGGGCCGCTTCCTCCTTGCCGACGGATACAAAGCCCTGGGCGCGGAGCTTGGCTTGGCGTTCGGCTTCCCGTTCGGCATTGGCGGCGACGACGCAGGCTTCCGTGACCCTTTTCTCGGCGAGGGCAATCTGGGTCTGAGCCAGCGCGGCCTGGGCCTGCTGGTCATCGTTCCACAACTTCATGAGGAGCTGGCCCTGCTTCACCCGATCGCCTTCCTTGACCCCGAGGAATTCGATGCGCCCGCCCTGGATGGTGGAAAGCTTGGTGCGCTGGCAGGCATCGACGGTGCCCGCCCGGGTATTGGATACGGTGGATTCCACGCTTCCCGTGGCGACCTCCTTCAAGACCACCGGAATCGGCTTGGGCCGCGTGGCCCACCACAGGAGGGTGGCGATGACCGCCAGCAGGATGGCGGCTATGGCAAGGCGGCGCAGCAAGGGCGTCATCAGGTCTCCCGTTCGGTCGCCCCGAAGGGGGCAGCGAGGGTTTCGCGGACCTTGCCGGGCATGTAAAGCAGGTTGCCGGCAGCCTGCTCTCCTTTGAGGGGGCGGCAGCGGCGGGACCGCAGGGGTGGCTTCATATCAGGCGAAACCGGGCAGGAAGCCGGTGCGGGGATAACCCCAGAGCGGCTCCAGGGAGCCCTGGAAGAGGGCTTCGATGACCGGCGGCTCCTGCCAGGGTTCGTTCATGAAGGTGAGGCCGATTTCCTCCACGGTGCGTCCGGACCAATAGTGCTCGGCGACTTCGTCGAGGGCGGTCAGCGAGAGGCTGTGGGGCAGGCGCAGATAGTCGAGCCAGCTGGCGTCGTGAAAGGAGCAGATGTAGGGCCCCTTGGTGCGGGCGCCGACGAGATCCTTGCCGAACACGCGGTCCGGGTGCTTGGTGCGGAAAGTCATCGCATCGGTGCGCGTCGCGAACAGGATGAGGGCGTGCAAGCGGCTGGGGAAGTGGTTGTAACGCCGCTGGCGGAAGTACTCCAGGTGGTATTCGGCGAAGTAGTTCTGCACCGTCACCAATTGACTGCCGGGAGTCGGTTCGCCGCCTTCCGGGGCCGCCAGGGTGGCGCCGAAGGGACTGCCCTTGAGGATGTCCCAACCCGGCAACTCGGCCCCTGGATCGAGCCAGGCGGCGAGTTCCAGCGTGGCGGTATCCTTGATCAGGTTGTCCATGAGCAGCAAGCGGTTGGGCAGAATGCCGGTATTCTCGCCGATCACGGGTTTTTGACCAAACGCCGTCGCCAGAGGGGGAATAATCCCCACAGCCCGAGGAGCGGTCCCGGCATCAGCAGCCAGGCGATGTCCAGGCCCCACCGGCCGACCCAGAGGGTGCCCAGTTGAATCGAGATCATGGTGATGGCGAAGCCCAGGGAATTCTGGATGGCCAGGGCGCTGCCGACGATTTCCGGAGCGCAGGCGCGGGCGGAGAGGGCGGAGAAATGGGGCGAATCCGCGACGACGGTAGTGCCCCAGGCCAGGAGCAGGGCCATTTTTGCCCACGGCGGCCATGCTCCGGTCAGGGGAAAGACGGCGCAACACAAGGCCGAGACCGCCAGGGCCGCGGCGGCGACCCTGGCGCTGCCGATGCGTTGGCTCCAGAAGCCGCCGGCAATACAGCCCAAGGCGCCGATCCCTATGGTCGCGAAAGACCAGGCGGAGAGCGCCGGGCTGCCGGGCTCGGCGATTCCCGCCAGGACCACCAGGGTGGGCACCAGAGTCCAGAAGGCGTAGAGCTCCCATTGGTGTCCGAAATACCCGAGGGCCGAAGCCCTGAAATCCCGCGCCGAGAAGGCATGGAAGACCCGCCCGAGGCGGAGAGGCGGCGCATCGTGCCTGCGCTTGAGGTGGGGGCCGTCGCCCAGCTTGAGAATGAGGACTGCCGCCGCCAGCGCCAGGGCGCTGGAGACCAGTAGGGTGAGCTGCCAGGACCAGCCGGCGCCGGCAAAACGCACGCCGTGCGGCAGGGAGGTGCCCAGCGTCAGCATGCCGACCAATTGAGCCAGAGCGGTGCCCGCCCGCTCCGGCACCCAACTGACGACCAGCTTCATGCCCAGGGGGTAGACCCCGGCCAGGCAGAACCCGACGGCGAAACGCAGGGGAACGCCGCTTGCCAGACCGTCCGCGAAGAGCGCGAAAACGGCGTTGAAGAGGGCGCCCAGGACGGCGCAGACGGCGAAGATGCGGCTCGCGGCGTAGCGGTCGGCGAGTCCGGTGATGGCGAAACTCAGGGTGCCCAGAATGAAGCCGAGCTGGACGGCGTTGGTCAGCGTGCCGATGGCCGCCGGGGCGACGCCCCAGGCCCGCACCAGGTCGTCCGCCGCGCTGTTGGCCGAAAACCACAACGAGGTACCGAACAGCTGGGCGAAGACGATGACGGGAACCGGGCCGCGCATGGCGCCAAGGATAGAGGGAAACGGCCGGCGCCCCAAGCGGGCGCGGCCGTCAAGCCTGTCAGCCGTCGGCGGCAGCCGTCCGGGCGAACCACTCCCGGCCTTGGTGTACTGCCAGTCCCAGGCTGATCAGCGCGGCACCGAGCCAGACCCGCGGTTGCACGGCCTCCCCATTGGCCAGGTGGCCGAGCAGGAGCGCCAGTACCGGCGTGATCAGGGTGATCAGGGCCACCTTGCTGGCTTCCAGGTGCTTGATCACGTAGTAATAGAGGGAGAAGCCGACTACCGAGCCGAAAACGCCGAGATAGACGATGGCCGCCCCTGCACGCGAAGGCATGGCTGCCGGGGCCAGGCCTTCGTCCGTCAGCCACCAGGTGGCGACGAAGAGGGGGACGGCTACCACCAGGGTACCGGCGGTGGTGGCCAAGGGCGGACTGCGGTCGCCTATCCGCTTCAGGCCGACCAGGCTGGCCGCATAGATCACCACCCCCAGCAGAAGGGCTGCAATGCCGTAAACCGCCTGGGGGCCGGCGACTTCCTGGTTGGTGACGAATATGAGCGCCAATCCGCCAAGGCCGAGGGCGAGGCCGGCGAGGCGTGCTGGGCGCAAGCTGTCTTCCTTCAGCCAGAGGGCGGCGAACACACTGGTGACCAGGGGGGTGAGTCCGAAGAGGACCGAAACCAGCCCGGAATCGATGTACCGGGCGCCCCAGTAGGTGGCCAGCATGGCGCCGAAGGTGCCCAGTCCGCCGACGACATAACTTTGACGGGCGCGGCGGTGCAGCGGCAGGTCGATGCGGCAGAGGGCGATCAGCGCAAGGGCGAGGGCGAGGCCAATGACCATGCGGGCCATGACGGCGAAGGCGAAGGTGGTGCCGAGGGCGCTCCATTGGATGGCCAGCGGAGTGGTGGACCAGATGGCGACGACGGCGAGGTAGGCGCTGGGGACGGACACGGGGCTTCCTTTCGTCAGGGCGAGGGCGGATGGAGGGGGGCGAGCCGGGTGCGGAGGGTTGTTGCACGGGGGCGCCAACAAACGCGGTCGTTTGCGCGGCGATGGGCGGTCAGGGTGGGGCAGGTCAGGGCCATGGCGATTTCCTTAGGGGGAAAAGAAAAGGCCGCGAACCTTGCGGTGCGCGGCCTTCGGGGAATCGGCGTCGATTCGGGGATGACTCAGCGGGTCATCGGATCGTCACCTTTACCGGGCGGCCGCCGGCCTGCCAGCGACGCAGGGCGATGCGGCGCATCAGTACGGCGGTGAGCAGCAGGGCGAGGAAAGGGACGAAGGAATCCATGGGCTCCAGTCTAGGGTCCATGCAGGGCCAGCGTCAAGCGTTGGCCGGACCGGTATCATGGCGGCGATGATTTCGCCCAACGATCCGCGCTTGGCGCTCCTGGCCGAGAGCTACCGCCGCCTTACCGGCCGCGACCTGGTCCCGCCCGGGCTGGAGCTCGCCCGGGCGCTCTGGGAGTCGCCGCGGGTCATCGTGGCCCATGGCGTCGAGGAAGATCCGGTCTTCTTCTACGGCAATCGATTGGCGCTTGCGGTATTCGCCATGGATTTCGCCACCTTCACCCGTCTGCCTTCGCGTTTTTCCGCCGAACCGGTGGCCCGGGAAGAGCGGGCGCGGCTGCTGGACCAGGTGCGGCGCCTTGGCTATATCGACGATTACGCCGGCGTGCGCATCGCCGCCGATGGGCGCCGCTTCCGCATTGCCGGAGCGACGGTGTGGAATCTGGTCGATGGGGCGGGTTGCCTGCACGGCCAGGCGGCCTGTTTCACCCCTCCGGAGCCTTGGGCTGGCCCAGAAGCGGACTGATCAGGCGTCCCCAGGCGAGATAGCCCTGCCCGTTGAGGTGTACGCCGTCATAGGTGTATTCGGCCCGCAGTTGTCCGGAGGGATCGGCAAGAACTTGCGCCGGATCGACCACAACCACCGACGTGCCCTTCAATTCCTTGCTCAGTAGGGTGCAGGTGCAACGAATCTGGTCGTTGATCCCTGCGGGATGACGGCTTTCTTCGGGACGCACCGGCGCCGGGGGAACAACAATCACGCGCGAAGCGTCGGGGCCGCTGCTCAAGCTTCTCGCCAAGGCGGCGATTGCGGCGCTGGTTTGCGCGCAGTTGCGGCCGGCAGCCAAGTCGTTGATGCCGGCCCACAGGACCACCGTGGCGGGCCGATGGCGCCCGATTTCATCGATTCGACGGGCGATTTCTTCCAGCCGATCGCCGGCGATTCCGCGATTCAAGGCGTCCGGGCCGAACAATTCGGTGAGCGGCGCGTAGTCGATCATCGAATCGCCGATAAAGACGACAGCACCCGGATGAGGCGGCATCGCGCGAGCCGTGCTGACCAGGCTGCGATAGAGGCGGGTTTCGGAAAACCGGACTTGGTCGCCTTGCGCTTTATCGCGTTCCGAAAAGAGGCCGAGCTTGTAGACGAGCGCCGCGAAGCCAAGCGCGACCAGGACGCCGTTGGCAACGAGCGAAACGATCAGCCAGCGGCGGAGGCGGTTTTCTGACGATACCACGCGCGGATACGGTTCATGGCCGGCCGTTCGACCGTGTAGGTGATGAGCGAGGCGAGAATCAGGCTGACGGCGATGGCCGCCAGGATCGTGGCATCGGTCTTCCAGCCTGCCGCACGCAGGGTGAGCATGACACTCCAGCCGATATATTCGTGCACCAGGTAGAGGGTGTAGGAGATGGCGCCCAGCCAGACCAGGATCGGGTTCCGCAGCAGGCCGATGCGTCCGGTCGCGGCGCCATAGACGAGACCGGCGAAGGCGGTGGCCAGGAGGGCGATTCCCGGGCCGTCGCCGGCGAGGAGAAGCGCCAAGGCGGCGACGAGGACTGCGCCGTCGCGCCGAGTGTGGGAGTCACGATGAAAGGCCAGGCGGAAAACGGTGATGCCGATGGCGAACCAGGGGATCTGCCCGAGGATGAGGAATTTGTAGAGGATCCACGGAAGAGAGATTCCCATTCCCTGCTCGGCGATCAGGTAGATGAGCCGCAGGCCGAGGAGTCCGAAGAGCGCCAGGTGAATGCGTTCCAGGCGGTGGGTGATGAGCAGCAAAAACATTCCCAGGTAAAACAGCAACTCGATCTGCAATGTCCAATAAACGCCATCCACGTGAGGAATTCCGAAGAACAGCGAATGGACCATGGTCAGATTGGCCAGCGCCGAGAAAAGATCGACGGTGCGCTCGGGGAGTCCCAGGAGATGGGTGATCGAAAAGGTCAAGGCGACGGCAGCCCAGTAGGCGGGATACAGCCGGCTGAAGCGCGTCACCACGAAGTCCATTGGGCGGTTGACCTTCTCGATGGTCATGAAGATCACGAAGCCGCTGATGATGAAAAAGAGATTCACCCCTAAATGCCCCAGGGAAAAGGACATCCAGGGCGGCGCGTCGTGGTGGTAGAGCTGATCGAATCGGGTGGTGAAATGGAAAAGAACGACGGCGACTGCAGCGATGCCGCGCAGGGAATCGACTTCCACCAGCCGGGTGGAGCGCTGGCGCGGTTTGGCTTCAGCCGGAATCGGAGCCAGAACCACGCTCTGCGGTTGCGAAACGTCCACCTCCCGGATCGTCATACCAGCAATTCAA
>SSTA01000070.1 GCA_009469685.1 Azonexaceae bacterium
CCGGCCAGACCCGCCGGATAACCGCTGCCATCGAACTTTTCGTGGTGCGAGCGGGCGATTTCGGCCCCCGCCTGGAGCACCGCCGAGCCACTCCCGCTCAACAGCTCGTATCCCAGGCGGGCGTGGCCTTTCATGATCTCGAACTCGTCGTGGGTCAGTCGGCCCGGCTTGAGGAGTATGTAGTCCGGGATGCCGATCTTGCCTACGTCGTGCATCGGCGCCGCTTCCAGGATCAAGGCGCACTGCTGCTCCGAAAGTCCCAAGCTGCGCGCAGTCAGGGCCGAGTAATGGGCCATGCGCTGGATATGGGCACCGGTTTCCGGGTCGCGGAATTCCGCCGCCCGGGAAATGCGGACGATCAATTCCTTCTCGCGCTCCCGGATGGCGGCGGTACGCTCCTCGACGAGCACCTCCAGGTGCCGGGCGTGGTCGGCAAGGCATTTGCGGCTGGTACGCAGGGCAAGCATGTTGCGCACCCGCGCGGAAAATTCCACCCGGTCTATGGGTTTATTGAGAAAATCGTTGGCGCCGCCGTCCAGTGCCTCGTAGCGGATGTCCTTCTGGTCGTTGGCGGTGACCATGAGCACGGGAATATCGGCGCGGTCAGGCAATTTCCGGAAGGCAGCGATGAACTGCAGTCCGTCGAGATCCGGCATCATGTAATCGACGATGACCAGATCGGGCTCGTGGGTCTCACACCAAGCAATGGCCTCGACCGGGTGCTCGAAAGTCACCGGCTGACAGTCCCCCAGGCGTAATACCAGAGCTTTTGCCAGAGTCAGGTTGATATCGTTGTCGTCGACGATGAGGACGGTGTGCATCGCTTCCCCGAGCTGGTGACACTGGAGAAGTATAGCAGCGGCGATCATGGACAAGGGTCGGCGAAATTCCGATAATCGCCCATCCTGACGCCTGCCGTTGATATGAAACTCCTCTTCGACCTCTTCCCGGTCATCCTGTTTTTTGTTGCCTTCAAGCTGTCCGAGAAGGACCCTGCCGCAGCCGCCGCTCTGGTGGGTCAATTGCTGGGTTCTGGGGCAGTCGCCCAATCCCAGGCCCCCATCCTGGTCGCCACCGTGGTGGTCATGCTCGCCACCGCCGCCCAGATCGGCTGGGTCTGGTTTCGCCATGGGCGCGTGGATCGCATGCTGTGGATCAGTCTCGTCCTGGTGGTGGTCTTTGGCGGACTCACCCTGATCTTCCAGGACGAGACCTTCATCAAGTGGAAACCGACCCTGCTCTACTGGATCTTCGCGGGAAGCATGGCCTTCGCCGCCGCCGTGCTGAAGAAGAATGCGATCAGGGCGATGCTGGGCGAGCAGATCCAGTTGCCCGAACCGGTATGGATGCGCCTGAATCTCTCGTGGATGGCGTTCTTCGTCCTCATGGGCGCCCTCAACCTGTTCGTCGCCTTCAACTTTTCCACCGACACCTGGGTCAATTTCAAGCTTTTCGGCGGGATGGGCCTGATGCTCGTCTTCGTACTCGCCCAGGGCGTCTTCCTCTCGCGCTATATGGAGGACAAATCCTGATGTACTACGCCATCCTCGGCGAAGACCGTCCGGGCACTCTGGAAGCCCGTCTCGCCGCCCGCCCCGACCATCTCGCCCGCCTCTTCGTCCTCCAGGGCGAAGGACGCCTCCTCCTGGCCGGCCCCTTCCCCGCCATCGATTCCCCCGATCCCGGTCCTGCCGGCTTCAGCGGCAGCCTCATCGTCGCCGAATTCCCTTCGCTCGCCGACGCCGAGACCTGGGCCGGAGCCGATCCCTACGTTGCCGCGGGAGTCTACGACCGGGTGACGGTCAAGCCCTTCAGGAAGGTTCTTCCGGCGTGACGGCCGCCACCGTCGAATTCCTGCACCGGCGATTGCAAGCCCTGGCACCCACCCGACTCGAGATCGTCGACGATTCCCACCGCCACGCCGGCCATGCCGGTGCCAAGGAAGGCGGCCATTACACCCTGACCATCGTCGCCGCAGCCTTTTCCGGCCAGACGACCGTCGCCCGGCACCGCCTCGTCCATACCACCGTGGGCGATCTGCGCGCCAACGGTATCCATGCGCTCAGCATCCGCGCACTGGCGCCGGAAGAAGTATAATTATTCGGTTTTTTTCCATAGTCCAAGGATTTCCTCCATGCTCAAGCCCTCCGCTCTGGCCGCCCTGCTGGTCGCCGGTTCCCTGATCTCCGCCCCGGCCCTGGCCGAAAAGCTCGTCGTCAATGGCCAGACCATTCCGCAGTCGGTATTCGACGCCTTCGCAGCCGAACAGAAGGCTCAAGGCGCCGCCGACAGCCCCGAGCTGCAGAAGGCCATTCGAGAGGAGCTCGTGCGTCGTGAGGTCCTCTCCCAGGAAGCCAAGAAGAAGGGAATCGACAAGAAGCCGGAAGTCGCAGGCCAGATCGAATTGGCCCGGCAGGCGGTCCTGATCCGCGCCTTCCTGGCCGATTATGTCAAGAGCCATCCGGTTTCCGAGGACAAGCTCAAGAAGGATTACGAGACCATCAAGGGCAACCTGGGATCGACCGAGTTCAAGGCCCGCCACATCCTGGTCGAGAAGGAAGACGATGCCAAGGCCATCATCGGCCGCCTCGACAAGGGCGAGAAATTTGCCGAACTGGCCAAGCAGTCCAAGGACCCCGGATCGAAGGACAACGGGGGCGAGTTGAACTGGAGCTCGCCTTCGAGCTATGTGAAGCCCTTCGGCGAAGCCCTCGGCAAACTGAAGAAGGGCGAGTACACCAAGCAGCCGGTGAAGACCGACTTCGGCTACCACGTCATCCAACTGGACGATTCCCGTCCCCTCAATGCCCCTCCCTACGAACAGGTCAAGCCCCAGCTGCAGCAGCGCGCCAACGCGCAGATGGTCGAGGAACTGGTCAAGGAGTTGCGCGAGAAGGCCAAGGTCAACTGATTCACCCGGTTTCCTGTGCGACAATCCCCGCCTTGGGCGGGGATTTTTCTTGGTGGAAACATGGCGTTCAACCTGGGGAAGCTGTTTGGCAAGAAGGAGTCCGGGGTTGCACCGGACGCTCCCCGGCCGCCGGAATACGGCCCCGACCATCCGGTGCAGGCCTTCGTCCGCCGCGATGCCCTGTTCGATCGAGAACGCAAGCCGGCCGGCCATGTGTTTCGGCTCCAGCATCTCGATGCCGGCCTGGGCGATGCGCCCACCGAAAGGCAATTGCTCCTCGACGACACCCTGCTGCGAGCGCTCTGCGCCAGCACGGACACCTGGGGCTCCCTGACGGCTTTCCTGCCCCTCTCGAGCGAGTCCATCCACAATCCCTGGCTCGACCAGCTCCCTGCCACCAATGCGGTCATCCTCCTCCATCTGGCGCCGGAGACCACCGATATCGCCAAATTTGCGGCGCGTCTGAGCGAGTTGCACAGAACCGGGCTGCGCTTCGGCGTACTTCGCCAGCCCCGCCACCCCGCCCATGCGACTGCCCTGCTCTTTGCCGATTTCGCTGCCATCGACACCAAGACCGCCCAGGGCAATGAAATCCGCGATTTCTCCATCGCCATGCGCAGCGACGAAATGCGGCGCCCGGTCGAGCTGGTGGCCGCCAATATCGAGAGCACCGACGATCTTCAACTTTGCGTCCAGAGCCGCTTCGCGCTCTATCACGGACCCTTCTTCGGCCGTCCGCGCTCTGCGGCGCTGCCCCGCAGCGATCCCAACAAACTCAACCTGATCCACCTCTACAATCTCGCCCAGAGCGATGCCGAGAATTCCCAACTCAGTACCGCCCTCAAGCAGGATCCCAACCTTACCTATCGCATTCTGCGCTATCTCAATTCGGCCGCGGTCGGCCTCTCCCGACCTCTGGCGTCCATTGACCAGGCGCTGGTCCTCCTGGGCCGCCAACGTCTCGCCCGCTGGATTTCCATCCTCCTGTTTTCGGTCCGCGACGCCGATTTTTCCGAGTGGCTCCTGGTCGAAAGCGCCCTCGTGAGAGGCCGCATGATGGAATTGCTGGGGAGCGGAATTTTCCCCGCCACGGAAGCGGATCAACTTTTCCTGACCGGCGTCTTCTCCCGTCTCGACAAATTGCTGCGTATTCCCTTGAGCGACGCCCTGAGTCAGATCACGCTCCCGGCTCCCGTACGCGAAGCGCTGATCGATCGAAGCGGCAGGTACGGTTCCTTGCTGTCCGTCGTCGAAGCGGCCGAGGCCAGCGGGGAATTCCCCATCGAAGCGCTGTCCAAGAATGCCGGACTCGACTCCGAAGCCGTCAATCGCGCCCTGATCGCCGCAACCACCTGGGCCAACGACGCCACCTCGGAATGGGAGACTTGATCGGCTTTTGATCGAGGTCCACGTCACGGCTGAGAATCCGTGGCCCAATCGCGTCATGCTCCGCGATTTTTCCGCCACCCTCTTCCTCATGTTGGCCTGCGCCGTTGCGCTGGCCGCCCAACCTCTGCAGGCCTGGATCGATGCTGCGCCGGCGGGCAGCGTTTTGCGGCTGCCGCCCGGGACCTACTCCGGGCCTGCGTCGATCGCCAAGCCCATGGTCGTCGACGGAGGCGGGCGAGTCACCGTGGATGGAGGTGGCCACGGAACGGTGCTGACCATCCGCGGAGAACGGGTCGTGCTGCGCGGCTTGACCCTGACGAACAGCGGAGGCTCCCACGACAGCCTGGATGGCGGCCTGATGATCGAAGGCAAGGATCACGTCGTCGAGAACAACGTGATCGAAAACGTGCTGTTCGGAATTTCCCTCCACCGGGCCAACGACAACCTGATCCGCAACAATCGGATCCGCTCGCGACCCGTCGATTCTGCGGACCGGGGCGACGGAATTCGGATCTGGTACAGCACCGGGAATCGGATCGAGGGCAATGACATCGCCGTCATCCGCGACCTGACGGTCAGCAATGCGCCCCGCAATCGATTCATCGGCAATACGGTGCGCGACAGCCGGCGAGCGCTGAACCTCCTCTTCTCCCACCGCACAGTGATCGCCGGCAATGTCTTCGACCACAACTCGACCGGCGTGGTCGCCCTCAACTCCGATGGGCTGATCATCCGCGACAATCGCATCCTCCATGCCATGGATGCCTCCGGAGCGGGCGTGGCCCTCAAGGAGACCGCCGCCGCCCTCGTGCAGGGAAACGAAATCATCCATTGTGCCCATGGCATCATGGCCGACTCCCCCTCCAATCCGTTGAGCCGCATCGTCCTGGTCGATAACGTCATCGCCCACAATGTCACCGGAATCTATATCTACGGCGTCAAGGGCGGCCACCTCGCCATCGGCAATACCTTCCGCAGCAATCTGTGGCCGGTGACCATCATCGGCGATGGCGACCCCCTGAACGATTTCTGGTTCGCCAATCATTGGGACGATTACCAGGGATTCGACCGTGACGGCGACGGCTTCGGGGATACCCCGCACGAACTCTATGCCTGGGCGGATCGCCTCTGGATGGAATTCCCTGCCGCCAAATTCTTTCGCAATTCCCCGGTCCTCGAACTCCTGGATTTCCTTGAGCGATTGGCGCCCTTTTCGACTCCCAGCCTCATTTTGCAGGACCGCAATCCGCGGATGGCGCCGTCGGTTCCGGCAACAAAAGCGGTCATTCCTTAACCCGGTGCTCGATGCGGGAATCGAGGCGATTCATGAACCAGGCATAGAATCCGATGATCAGGATGTCCACCACCACGCTTCCTTGAGCCGCCATGTAGAACCCCAGCGGAAATCCCAGGAGGGTGATCCGATTGAGTTCTCTTGCATAGAGGGGAGCGACGAAGGTCACCGCGACCCAGATCGTCAGCAGAATCAAGGTCAGGATCAAATTGGCGCGCCAGTACGCGTGGCGGGCCCTGGAAATCTTGCTCATGACCTTTGCTCCGCGCCCTTCGGCGACTCATCGTCCTCCTGGGGGAAGCGGACGCCGGCAACGAAATCCTGCGTTTCCTGTGGGGGAGCCCGAGTGACCAGACTGACCAGAACGATGACCGCAAAACCGATGGGTACCCCGAAGACGCCGGCCGATATCGACTGGATTCCGAACCACGGTGCCATCGGTTCTCCGAGCGGCAGGGCCGGGAAACGTAGGGCCTCGACCCGGAGGATGTAGTACAAGGAAACCAGGAGGCCAGCCGACATGCCGGCAACGGCGCCGGCCCGATTGGCGCGCTTCCAGAAGATACCCAGGACCAGCGCCGGAAAGAACGCCGAACCGGCGATGGAAAACGCCCAGGCCACCATATAGAGGATGGTCCCGGGTTTCTGCGCTGCGACGGATGCAGCCAATACCGCCACCACCAGCAGCAGGGATTTGGAAATGACCAGGCGGAATTGGGTGGATGCCCGGGGCCGGAAAACCCGGTAGTACAGATCGTGGGACAGGGCGCTGGTGATGGTGAGCAACAGACCATCGGCAGTCGACAGGGCCGCGGCGAGCCCCCCCGCCGCGACCAGACCCGAGACGACGAAGGGCATGCCGGCGATTTCGGGAGTGGCGAGGACGATCACGTCCGGATTGAAAGACAATTCCGCCAACTGCAGGATGCCGTCGTGGTTGATGTCCTCGATGCTCATCAGCCCAACCTTAGCCCACGCGGCCACCCAGCCGGGCAATTTCGCGATCGGAATTTCGGCCAATTGGGTGAAGACTTCGAATTTGGCCAGCACCGCGTAGGCGGGGGCGGTCATATACAGGATCGAGATGAAGAATATCGACCAGAAGACCGAACTGCGCGCTTCCTGGACCGACGGCGTGGTGTAGTAGCGCATCAAGACGTGGGGCAAGGCGGCAGTGCCGACCGTGAGGCAGAAGACGAGGGCGAGAAAATTGGCCTGCTGGATCCTCCCGCCCGGGTCCTCGGCGGTTGCCGGGAAGGCTTCGGCGTGGCGGATGGGCGGTCGCGCCCGCTCTTCGGCTGCGGCCATCGCCTGCTCCCAGCGCTGCCGTGCCTCGTCCGCATCGCGGGGCAGGTCCCGCCGCTGCTTCTCCACTTGAACGATGTCGCGCATCGGTGCATCGCTTGCCTTCAATTCGGCAATGCGCTCGGCCAGAAGCGTGCGTTCTTCGTTGAGCGAGCCGGGGAGCCTGGCGATCTTGTCGGCGTAGTGGGCGGCGCGCTGGCGGAACAGTCGGCGGGTCTCCACTTCTGCCGGCAAATCGAAGATTTGTCCCTCCAGCACTCCCACCCGTTCCAGCACTTGCCCATAGACCACCTGGGGAGCGGGTACTCCGGTCACTTTGTAGGCCAGCAGGGCCACGGGCGTGACATAGGCGACGATGATCACCACGTATTGGGCGACCTGGGTCCAGGTCACCGCCCGCATGCCGCCCAGGAACGAGCACACCAGGATGCCGGCCAGGCCGACGAAGATACCGATTTCGAATTGCAGATTGACGAATCGGCTGGTGATGACGCCTACCCCGTAAATCTGCGCCACCACATAGACGAACGACGCCAGGATGGCTGCCGCGACCGCCAGGAGTCTTACCGCATTGCCTCCATAGCGGGCACCGAGAAAATCCGGAATGGTGTACTCGCCAAAGCGCCGCAGATAGGGCGCTAGAAAGAGGGCCACCAGAACGAAGCCGCCCGTCCAGCCGATGACAAAGGCCAACCCCTGAAAACCGGAAAGGTAGAGGCTTCCCGCCATCCCGATGAAGGAGGCGGCGCTCATCCAGTCGGCACCGGTCGCCATCCCGTTGAGCAGGGAGGGAACCCTACGCCCGGCGACGTAGTATTCGGCGACGTCGGCAGTCCGGCTGAAGACGCCGATTGCCGCGTAGGTCACGATGGTGAAGAGGAGAAACGCGTAACCGATCCAGCGCGGGGGCATGCCCTGCGACTCAAGCACGGCCAAAGCCGCGACGAATATGACAAAACCGACGGTATAGGCCGCGTAGTAGCGTTGGAGGCGCGACAGTCCGCTGGCCATGGCCTCAGGCGCCCGGGCGGAAAAACCGCCGCGCATGGCCGCTATTCGCCAGACGCCGCGCCGTATCGGCTCCCCGCTCAACGGCCTTCGGCAACAGCACTTGCAGAAGCCGAGCCAGCCCCAGGGCATTGGCCATCGGCTCGTGGCTTGGCGGCGCTTCGATGCCGAAACGGGTATACCAGGATTCCCGAGTCAGCGTGGAATCGACGCGCTCGCCAAAGAACTCGGGCAGCAGCCAGGCCAGATCGACCCACACGGGAGTGAAATCGAGCCCCAGGTGCTCGTCGAACATCCGGTGAAGAAAGGATTCCGCCGCAGCAACCCGGTAAGTGACCAGGGGTGCTTTGCCGACGAATTCAAGAAAGGCGACCAACTGCCGATCCACCGCGGACGATTCAGGAGAGCCGCTGAAATCCACCGCCAGAACCTCACTGGGCAGCAACACGCCGCCTCTCACCACAGCCACTGCGGCCATCCCCAGAAGGGCGTCCTGATCGGAATCCAGTCCGGCAGTGGCGACATCCACCACCACGTAGCGGCTATGAAAATGAACCTGGTCCAGATCCGGCGGCTGAAGCGCCCGCCATCGCTCGAGAGCCCGGGCCAACGCCGGATCGAGGTCGGCCGGTAGGTTATCGCCGCGAAAGAGGAACTTCCGGAGATCGAGCATCGATCAATTCACCTGATAGTCGAGCTTGAGCCGGTTCTGGAGCTTGCGTGCCTGGCGGAAAGATTCCTTCAGGATGCGCCGGTCGAGTTCGTTCAATTGTTCGGGATCGATATGGTTGTCGCCCTGGCGTCCCGGCTCTCCTTCAAGGTACTGGTGGCGAAGGCGGAGCAGTTGGATGAAATGGAGGGCCTCCACCATCGCGCCGACCTCCTCGGCCTTGGCATTCTGCCGCGCGGCGGCAAGGCGCAGACGTTGGACCGTGTTGGTATTGTGGACACCGGTGGCTAGCGCATAGATACGGGCCGCATCGACGAAAAGGCGCGCACCGTATTTCTTGAGATCGATGCGTCCAGGATGATCGGGATCGAGATCGGTGACGAAATCTCTAAAGGTTCCGAGCGGCGGCCCTACGTCGAGGGCGTTATGGGCCATGGCCCTCAGAAAAAGCGCGTTGGACGCCGTCAGATCGAGCAGGTGGCGCCGCAGGCTCTCAGCCAGGTCGGCTTGGCCGTAAAGGGCGCGAAAGTCGAAGAAGATGGTGGCGTTCAGCAAGGCTTCCGGCTGGGGCACCCGAATCCACTTGCTGAACTGTTCCTTCCATTCATCCAGGGAAAGGCACCACTGCGGATTGCTCGCCATGATATTGCCTTTGCACAGGGGAAAGCCGCAACGATCCAGGTCGGCGTTCACCTCCCGGGCAAAAGCCAGGAAACGCAACTTGAGTTCCTCCCGATCATGGAAGTCGTCGCAGGCGAAGACGATCCCATTGTCCTGGTCGGTGCTGAAAGTCTGCTCGTCGCGCCCCTCGGAGCCGAAGGCAAGCCAGCACCAGGCAATCCCGGAAAAGTCGTGGCGTTCGAGATTGAGGGCGATGATGCGTCGGGTCAGCGCGTCATTGAGAGCCGAGATGAACTGGGTCAACTGCTCGGCCCCGATGCCCTGGGCCAGCATGTTGAAAGCCAGCTGACGCACATCGGCGGCGGACTGGCGCAGGGCATCGACGCCATCGGCGAATTCGATGGCCTGACGGATCTGGCGCAGTCCGACCCGCTGCAGGGCAAAGAGGTCCCGCTCCGAAACCACCCCGGTCAACTTCCCTTCGGCATCGACCACGAGGATGTGGCGAATGCCATGGGTGGCCATGGCAAGCATGGCGTCATAGGCGGTGGCATGCTCTTCCAGCTGGAAGGGATTCGGCGACATCGCGGCGGATAGGGGCTTGTCCTGAGCCAGATTGGCGAGGACCACGCGATCGAGCAGGTCGGTCCTGGTGAAGATGCCCACCGGTCTGCCGTCGCCATCGACTACCACCAGGGACCCCACGGAGGCCCGCGACATGGTTTCGAGGGCTGCCCGCACGGGAGTATCAGGAGCCACCGTCACCGGCTTGCGGCTGCCCACCGAAGCGAGCGGTGAATTGAGCGTCTGCTGCTCACTGGCGCGCTGGGAGAACTGCAACTGCAGTTGCTGCCGGGACTGGTTGAGGAGGCTGGCAATGTATTGGGTGCAGAACAAGTTGAATTCCGGACTTGCCGTCATCAACTCGAGGAAATCGTCCGCGGCAAGACGGTAGCAGAACGTATCCTCAAGCGCGGTGTAGAGGTTGGTCGATGGCCGCCGGGCGGTGACCGCCCCAATGGGAAAGCTTTCTCCGGGTCCAAGGGTCAGGACGGAATACTCGGTCACCGCAACCTCACCCGCCTGCCGGGCCTGAACCTTGCCTGACTCGACGACGTGAAAATGGGCGACGACTCCGTCCTCGGGACCGAGAATGCGGACCCCTGCGGCAAAGAAGGCGATCTGGACCCGGCTCGCGGCCCACTCGAGCGCTTCCGCGCTCATGCGGTCGAAGGGGGCATGCTTGCGCAGAAAGGCTGCTGCTGCAGCGGCGTAGCGGCGAGTCCCGTCCAGGCGTAGCTGGGACGCAGTTTGGTCGATGATCTCAGATTCCATGATCACGGTCCCTGATAAGGAATTGGGCAGGGGACAGAAACACGCGAGGTCCAGCCATTGCCAGCCGCGCGCTAAAGCGCATAGTTTAGCTTGACCCGCTGCTGCAGGCGCTTGGCTTCGCGCAGGCACTCGCGCAGAATGGCCCGGTCCAGATTGTGCAATTCATCGGGAATGACGCCATGGTGAGCCGGCTCGCCCCTGGCCAACTTATCCGCCTGCCGGTCCAGCCGCAGGCGGAGCAAGTGAGACAGGGCATCCCGCGCGGCGCCCACCTCGTCAGAAGTCATGCCGACGGCGGGCCCCGCCTCCGCCAGCCGCTCCCGGGTGGCGACCGCCCGTACCCCCGAGGCCAGCGCAAAAATTCTGCCCGCATCGACGAAGACCCGAGCACCAAATTTTTTCAGATCGACCGTCGCCCCATGCTCTCCCGTCTTGGTGACCACGTCACCGAGAAGGCCCAGGGGCGGCTGGGCCAGAAGGGCATTCGCCGCCATCAGATGAAGAAAGGCAGGTGTGTCGCTGGTGAGGTCGAGCACCTTTGCGAGCAGCGATTCGCCCAGGCCCAGATCGCCAAAGAGCGGACGCAAGTCGAAAAAGATCGTGGCGTGCATCAGGGCTTCCGGTTCCGGCCGCCGGACCCAGTCGATGAAACAGCGGCGCCATTCGTCGATGGACAGACACCACCGGGGATTGCCGGCCATCACTTCACCCTTGCAGAAGGTGAATCCACAACGGTCGAGATTGGCATTGGCCGCCCGCGCAAACGGGAGGAACAATTCCCGCAGGGCGCCTGCCTCGGCATCGTCGGCGGCGCTGAAGAGGAGACCGTTGTCCTGGTCGGTGACGAAGGTCTGCTCGCATCGACCCTGAGATCCGAAGGCGAGCCAGCACCAGGGCACCGGGGGCAGGCGGTGCCCCTGGGCGGTGAGTTCGATGACGCGCACGGAAATGCGGTCGTTGAGACCGGAGATCAGGCCGCTGAGGACATGCCCGGTGAGGCCGACGGTCGAGGTCGCCATAGCGAGCTGGGTCGCTGCCGAGGCGCAGGAAACCAATTCGGGGATGTCGGTCGCGGCGGAGATGCGCCGCGCCAGTGCTTCGGCCGCGCGGCAGGGAAGGCCCGGGAGGGGCTCAGTCAGCGGAAAATCAATACTTGATTCGAGCATAGTAAGTCTGCTGCGAGGCTTCCAGCGCCTGACGCAGCGTGAAGATCCCCTTCTCCGCAAGCACTGGGACGAGCTTGAGGAAGACTTCCGCGGTCGCCAGAGAGTCGTCGATCGCATTGTGCCGGGTCTCGATAGTGATCCCCAGACGCTCCAGGATGACGTCGAGCTTGTGGGATTCCTGGTTGGGATGCGCGACCGCGGAGAGCAAGAGGGTGTCGAGGACCGGCTGCCCGAAGCGGATACCGGTTGACGCTTCCTTCAATTGCAGGAAGCGCATGTCGAAAGCCGCGTTATGGGCGATCAGGACCGTGTCTTCGCAAAATTCGCGGAAGGCAGGCAGAACGATGTCGATGGTCGGCTGGCCGCGCACCATGTCATCGGTGATCCCGTGGATGGGAATGGTTTCGGGCCGCAGCATCCGCTGGGGATCGACCAGCTGGTTGAAGATTTCCTGCCGCAGCACCCGGTTGTTGACGATACGCACTGCGCCGATCTGGATGATTTCGTCGCCATTGGACGGCTCCAGACCCGTCGTTTCCGTATCGAACACGGTATAGACCAGTTCGGTCAGTCGGCGGTCGAGGTCAACGCCTGCCATGTCCTGGAACTTGAACAGGTCGAAATCATAGTACTCCGGCCGCCCGCGGGCGCGTGCCTCGTCGTCGAGCGCTACGGCGGCCGATTCCGGGGCAGCCACCGGGAGGACGAAGCGGAAGAAGGCCCGGTGCGCGGCCTTTTCCCTTTGGTACCAGACTTCGCCGCCGTGGCGGTCGATGACGTCGCGCAAGCTGAGAGGCGTCGTTTCGGCGCTCAGGCGCATCGGTTCGAGCTCCCAGGTATAGAAAGTTTCCGAAGACATCGCCGGGCCGCTCCAGATGATGTCGAGATAGGCCAGACGGTCGTGGCCCGACAGGCGGAAACGCAACTCGCGAATCTCGTAATGTTCCTGCAGTCGCGTGGCCAAAAAGGCGATGGCGAACACCAGCGAGAAACTGTCGGCCTTGATCCACAAGGCGTCGTCCATTTCCTCGGTCTTGCTGGGCAGTTGGAGCAGGTCTTCGATGCGCCGCTGGGCGGCGGCAACGATATCGATCCCGAGGACATCCTCGAGGGGCCATCGGGTCTTGAGCGAATCGGAAAAATCGGCCATGGTCCGATCCAGCCGATCGCTCATGCGAGCCGCTTCCTCGTCGATGATGCGGACGAAACGCTCGCGCAATTCCGGCTCCATGTCCGGATAATCGATCAGATTGGTGACCGCCGCCCGCAGCGTGCCGAGAGCCGCGCGACTGCCTTCGGTCAGGGAATGAAGCACCTGATCGCGGCGGGCCTCCTGCTCGATGCTGCGGGTGATATTCTCGACCGTCAGCACGTATCCCCCCATGACCGGGGGACTACTCCCTTCCACCGCCCCGGTGAGGACAGGCACCATCTGGACCCGCAACAACTGCCCGCCCCGGGTGGTGGTGACGAAATTGGCCAATCCCGCCTTTCCCGTCGCCAGCCTTTGGCGGATGACTTCCTGGGCATGGGTCACCTGGCTCTTCTCGAGAATCGAGAAGATCGACCGACCAAGGCCGATCAGCGCCCCGCCCGCCACCGAGGTGGGCCCTTGGGCCAGTGCCTTGAACTGCAGTCTCGCCCGGTTGTTGTAGAGCAAGACGCGGCCGTCCAGATTGCAGACGATCACCGCCTGGGCGAGCTCCGACATGAGGGCGGCGAGGCGATTCTTCTCCTCTTCCAGCGAAGCCTTGGCACGGGCGATCTGGGCGTCGACGTCGTCGAGCAGTTCGTTGCGCTGTTGCGCCAGATCGTTTGCCGCCCGGGCCAGTTGCTGCACCTCCGGCGGTCCCTCCAGGGCGACGCGAAAATTGCGGTTGGCCCCGAGCATGAGGCGCAAGGTTTCCGCCATTCGCAGCAGACCGTCCACATAATGGCCGAAAAGCTTATGGAGGATGGCCAGCCCGACAATAAATCCAAAGATGGTCATCACGGTGCCGATGGGCAAGCGGGAAATCAGGAGCTCCACGAGCATCGTCCGCTCGGCCTCCTTCATGTCGAGCCAAACCAGTATCGACGTGACGACAAAGGGCCCGGTCATCAGCAGACCCAAGACGACGGCAGCGAGGATGAAGCGGACCTTGGCCTTCATGGCGTCCCTTTCTCGAATCCGTAAGCCGTGGCTCAGGCTCCCGCGAGCATGGCTTTGACCTTGGCGACGAGTTCCTTGGTCGAAAACGGCTTGGTGACGTAGGCATCGGCACCCAAAGCCAGACCCTTGGCCACCTCGGTATCCCGACCCTTGGCTGTGAGCATGACGACCAGAAGCCGGGCATTGTCCGGATTTGCGCGAACGGCCTCGCAGACTTCGAAACCCGACTTCTTGGGCATCATGACATCGAGCAGCACGAGGTCGGGCCGAAAGGTCGCTACCTTGGCCAGGGCTTCCTCTCCGTCCACCGCGACCGCCACGTCGAATCCTTCCTTCTTCATCAGGAATTCCAGCGAAACGACGATATTGGGCTCATCGTCGACGATCAGAATCTTGTGTGCCATGGTCATTCCTCCCTAGTTCTCATGCTCGGCCTCTCTCGGCAGGGGCAGGGTAAAGATGAAACGAGCGCCCTGCCCCGGTTCGCTTTCAGCCCACAAGCGACCGCCGAAATACTCGACAATCTGGCGGCTGATCGGCAAGCCCAGACCGGTACCCTGGGGCTTGTCCGTGAGGGTATTGCCCCCCTGGCGGAATTTTTCGAATACGACGTCCAGTTCGTCCGGGTTGAGGCCCACACCGTTGTCGGCCACCTCGATGCGGGCCTGGCCTGCGTCCACCGCGAGAGTGACGGCAACCCGTCCGCCCGAATCCGGTACGAATTTCACCGCGTTGGACAGGAGGTTGATCATGACCTGTACCAGCCGGTCGCGGTCCGCCTGGATCACCGGGCCCGTTTCGGGCAGGTGCAGTTCAACGGCAACGCCCTTGCCGCGGAAGAGCTGGTCCACCGAATCGACAGATTCGCGGATCATGGTGGCGAGATCGACTTCGCCGGTCACCCATTCCGCCCGCCCCGACTCCAGCTTGGCCATGTCGAGAATCTGATTGATCAACCGGGTCAGCCGCTCGGCCTCGGCGACGATGATGCCGAAAAAGCGCCGACGGTCGGAAAGGTCCATCCTGGGATCGTCGAGAAGCAATTCCGACAGGGCACGGATCGAGGTCAGCGGGGTGCGCAATTCGTGGGTGACCGTGGAGATGAAATCATCCTTCATGCGGTCGAGTTCCCGCAGCCGATTGTTGGCCGCCCGCAACTCGGCGGTGGCCGCCTCCAGCGCCTTGGACTTGGCTTCC
>SSTA01000377.1 GCA_009469685.1 Azonexaceae bacterium
GACGCGGTGCTGCCTCATCTCTCCCGCCTTGGGCAGCAGATTCTTCCGCTCCTCAAGGTGATGGACAAAGAATTCGGCCTCAATCTGCCCTTGGCAGATATCGAACGTCGTTTGAGCCAACGGACCCGACCAGAAGAAAAGTCCGGGCAGGAAATCGTGACCAGCGTGCAGGACCATCGAGAGGGAAATCTATGACCACATACAAGGAATTTCACCGCCGTTCCGTCGAGCAGCCAGACGCCTTCTGGGGCGAGCAGGCAGGGCTGATCGACTGGCAGGAACCGTTCAAGCAGGTTTGCGACTACTCGCGGCCGCCCTTCGTCAAATGGTTCGTCGGCGGCAAGACCAACCTTTGCCACAATGCGGTGGACCGCCACGCCGCCAAGCGTCCGAACGATCGGGCGCTGATCTACATCTCCACCGAGACCGACGAAGAGAAGATCTATTCCTTCGCCGAATTGCAGCGCGAGATCGAGCGCATGGCGGCGATATACAAGAGCCTCGGCGTCAAGAAGGGCGACCGGGTGCTGATCTACATGCCGATGATCGCCCAGGCGTGCTTCGCCATTCTCGCTTGCGCCCGCATTGGTGCCATCCATTCGGTGGTCTTTGGCGGCTTCGCGTCCGGGTCGCTGGCCACCCGCATCGACGACGCCAAGCCGGTGCTGATCGTGTCCAGCGATGCCGGCATGCGGGGCGGCAAGGCGGTGCCCTACAAGAACCTGCTCGATGAGGCGATCAACCTGGCCGAGCACAAGCCGGCCAAGGTGCTGATGATCGATCGGGGCCTCGACAAGGGCTTCAACAAGGTCGCCGGCCGCGACGTCGATTACGCCACCCTGCGGGAGCAGCATCTGGATGCCAAGGTGCCTTGCGAATGGATGGAATCGTCGGAGCCTTCCTACATCCTCTATACCTCCGGCACCACCGGCAAACCCAAGGGCGTTCAGCGCGACACGGGCGGCTACGCCGTCGCGCTGGCCGCCTCCATGAAGCACATCTATTGCGGATACGAGGGCGAGACCTATTTCTCCACTTCCGATATCGGATGGGTCGTGGGGCACTCGTACATCATCTACGGGCCGCTGATCGCCGGCATGGCCACGGTCATGTACGAAGGTACGCCGTTGCGTCCGGATCCCGGCATCTGGTGGCAGATCGTCGAGAAATACAAGGTCAACGTCATGTTCTCGGCGCCGACCGCCGCGCGGGTACTCAAGAAGCAGGATCCGGCCTACATGCACAAGTACGACCTGTCGTCCTTGCGGCACATCTTCATGGCGGGGGAACCCCTCGACCAGCCGACCCACGAGTGGTTCATGGGCGAATTGCAGAAGCCGGTGATCGACAACTACTGGCAGACCGAGACCGGCTGGCCCATGCTTTCCGCCGTCCATGGCGTCGAGAAGACACCGCTCAAGTTCGGCTCCCCCAGTTTCCCGGTCTATGGCTATAACCTCAAGATCTTCCGCGAGGACGGTTCCGAGTGCGAAGCCAACGAAAAGGGCATCGCCGCCGTCGTGCCGCCGCTGCCTCCGGGTTGCCTGTCCACCGTCTGGGGGCAGGACGAGCGCTTCGTCAGCACCTACTTCAGCCTGTTCAAGGAGCCCCTGGTCTATTCGTCCTTCGACTGGGCGATCAAGGATGACGAAGGTTACTTCACCATCCTCGGGCGCACCGACGACGTCATCAACGTCGCCGGCCATCGCCTGGGCACCCGGGAAATCGAGGAAGCGATCCAGGCCCATGCTGCGATTGCCGAAGTGGCGGTGGTCGGGGTCGAGGACAAACTCAAGGGGCAGATGCCCATGGCCTTCGCCGTAGTCAAGGATGGGGCGCGGATTGCCACACCGGAGCTCACGGCCGCCTTGGAAAAGGAGGTCATGGGGACGGTGGACAGCATCCTCGGCGCCATCGCCCGGCCGGCCCGGGTGCACTTCGTCGTCGGTCTGCCCAAGACCCGCTCCGGCAAGATGCTGCGGCGTTCGCTGCAGGCCCTGGCCGAAGGCCGCGATCCGGGCGATCTCACCACCCTCGACGATCCGTCCACCCTGGAAAACATCAAGAAGCTCCTGGGCCGCTGACCCCACTCTGTGGCACCATCGCAACCCGCGCCTCGGCGCGGGTTTTTTCTTGGGGGTACCGTGTCCTGGTTCTTGACCAATCTCATCGCCAGTTTCTTTCTGCCGCCGCTCAATGGCTTGCTACCTCTGGCGGCGGGCTTCCTGGTTCGCCGCCGCTGGCCGCGACTGGGGTGGGCGCTGAGCGTGCTGGGATTCGCTCTCGTGCTGGCCTTCTCCATGCCCTGGTTCGGCTGGCAGCTGATCGCACCGCTCGAGGAGCGCTATCCGGTCCTCTCCGAGGCGGCACTGCGCGATCTCGATGTGGATGCCGTCGTTATCCTCGGGGCGGGGCGCTATCGCCTGGCGCCCGAGTTCGGCGGGGCGGACGACGTTCGCCTGCAAACCCTGGATCGTTTGCGTTACGGCGCCTATGTGGCAAGACAATCCCGCAAGCCGGTCCTGGTGACCGGCGGAACGCCCGAAGGAGCCGGTAGTTCAGAGGCCGAGGCGATGCGCATAGCGCTCCTGCGCGATTTTGGCGTCACCGCCCAGTGGGTGGAAGAGGAAGCGCTCAATACCCGGCAGAATGGCCAATTCTCGGCCCGTCTCCTGCTGCCTCAGGACAAGCGCCGGATCGCCCTGGTGACCCACGCCTATCACATGCCCCGTTCGGTAGCCGTCTTCCAGGCCGCGGGATTCGAGGTCGTCCCGGCACCGACCGCCTATTACGCTTCCCGGTCCGGCCGCCAGGTGTTCGATTTCATTCCCCGCTACGACGCGGTCAAGGTCTCGGGCCTCGCC
>SSTA01000378.1 GCA_009469685.1 Azonexaceae bacterium
ATGGTCATGCCGGGGGACAACATTGCCATGACGGTGAAGCTGATCGCCCCCATCGCCATGGAAGAAGGTCTGCGCTTCGCCATCCGTGAAGGCGGTCGTACCGTCGGCGCCGGCGTCGTCGCGAAAATCGTCGAGTAATCGGCGGGTTCAACGAAACAAGGGCGCTCCGGGAAACCGGAGCGCTTTGGTGTCTCTGCTGCAGGGGTATAGCTCAATTGGCAGAGCGTCGGTCTCCAAAACCGAAGGTTGGGGGTTCGATTCCCTCTGCCCCTGCCACTCTCTAGAAACGCATAATCGATGGTCGACAAAATCAAGTTTGCGCTGGCGCTGGTGTTGCTCGCTGCCGGCGTGGCTGGCTTCTACCTGCTTGCCGACCAGGCGATGATCCTGCGCGTCCTGGCGGTTCTCGCCGGAGTCGCGGCCGCCATCGCGGTGGCCTGGAAGACCGAGCCCGGGCAGCGTTTCTTCGCCTTCGCCCAGGAAGCGGGGGTCGAAACCAAGAAGGTCGTCTGGCCCAGCCGCAAGGAGACCATGCAGACGACGGGCGCCGTCTTCGCCTTTGTCGTCGTCATGGCTCTGGTGCTCTATTTCACTGACAAGACCCTTGAATGGGCCCTCTACGATCTGATTCTGGGCTGGAAGAAATCATGAGCAAGCGCTGGTACGTCGTCCATGCCTATTCCGGATTCGAAAAAAGCGTGATGCGCGCCATTCAGGAACGCATCAATCGCCAGGCCATGCAGGAGATGTTTGGCCGCATCCTGGTGCCGGTCGAGGAAGTCGTCGAGATGCGCGGGGGGCAGAAGGCCATTTCCGAGCGCAAGTTCTTCCCGGGTTACGTCCTCGTCGAGATGGAAATGAACGACGACACCTGGCACTTGGTCAAGAACACCCCCAAGGTCACCGGATTCGTGGGTGGTACCGCAACCAAGCCCACCCCGATTTCCGAAAAGGAAGTCGAGAAGATCATGCAGCAAATGCAGGAAGGGGTGGAAAAACCGCGTCCCAAGGTGCTGTTCGAGGTCGGTGAGGTCGTGCGGGTCAAGGATGGTCCGTTTACCGATTTCCATGGATCCGTCGAGGATGTGAATTACGAAAAGAGCCGGTTGCGCGTCTCGGTGACCATTTTCGGTCGAGCGACGCCGGTCGAGTTGGAGTTTGCCCAGGTCGAAAAGGCCTAAGGATTTTCGGGCTCGCCGCCTGCCCTGAAGGTCGGCAAGAGGAGCGCCAGTAGCCGGTTATCCGGCGAAACCGCGTTATTACTCATCAATTAGGAGCAATCATGGCCAAAAAGATCATTGGCTACATCAAGCTGCAAGTCCCGGCCGGCAAGGCCAATCCGTCCCCCCCGATCGGCCCGGCGCTCGGTCAGCGCGGTCTCAATATCATGGAATTCTGCAAGGCCTTCAACGCCCAGACCCAGGGTATGGAGCCGGGCCTGCCGATTCCCGTCGTCATTACTGCCTTTGCGGACAAGTCTTTCACCTTCGTGATGAAGACGCCGCCGGCCACCATCCTCATCAAGAAGGCTGCCGGCATCCAGAAGGGTTCGCCGAAGCCGCATACCGACAAGGTCGGCAAGATTACCCGTGCCCAAGCCGAGGAAATCGCCAAGACCAAGGCCCCCGATCTGACGGCGGCCGATTTGGACGCCGCCGTCCGGACTATTGCCGGTTCCGCCCGTTCTATGGGCATCACGGTGGAGGGGCTCTAACATGGCCAAGCTTACCAAACGTCAAAAGGCCCTGCAGGGCAAGGTCGTTCCGCAAAAGCTCTACCCGGTTCAGGAAGCTCTGAACCTGGCCAAGGAAACCGCTGCGGCCAAATTCGACGAATCCATCGATGTGGCCGTCAATCTGGGCGTCGATGCCCGTAAATCCGACCAGGTCGTTCGCGGTTCTGTCGTTCTTCCGGCCGGTACCGGTAAGTCGGTCCGCGTCGCCGTCTTTGCCCAGGGCGAAAAGGCCGAAGCCGCCAAGGCTGCTGGCGCCGACATCGTTGGTTTCGACGATCTGGCTGCCGAAGTGAAGGGGGGCAACCTCAACTTCGACGTGGTCATCGCGACGCCCGACGCCATGAAGGTCGTCGGCCAACTCGGTCAGATCCTCGGTCCCCGGGGCCTGATGCCGAACCCCAAGGTCGGTACCGTCACCATGGACGTGACCACTGCGGTGAAGAACGCCAAGGCCGGCCAGGTTCAGTACCGGACCGACAAGGCCGGCATCGTGCACGCCACCATCGGTCGTGCATCTTTCTCCGTAGAGAATCTGGAAACCAACCTCAAGGCGCTGATCGAGGCCCTCAATAAGGCCAAGCCGGCGTCCAGCAAGGGCCAGTATCTCAAGAAGATCGCCGTTTCCGCGACCATGGGTCCGGGGGTGCGCATCGACCAGGCTTCGCTCCTGGGGCAGTAAGAACTTTGGGCCGTTGCCCGGCGTTTCGGCGTCGGGTGGCGGATCGTCAAAGACCGCAGGTGCCCGGACATCCGTTCGGGCTTAATGGCTTCAGCGGCCTGCGCAGACGGTGTCCCAGAACAGGATTCAATGCCGGGCGGCAACGCCCGGCAACGCTTCTGGTTCAGGTCGCCGTGGGTGCGGTGGATTTTCCACCGTGTTTGGACTTGAAAGGAGGAAAGACCTGTGGGTCTCAATCTAGACGACAAGAAAGCTGTCGTGGCTGAGGTGTCGGCGCAGGTGGCAAGCGCCCAGACCATCGCCGTGGCCGAGTACCGTGGCATCGAGGTCGGTGATCTCACCGTGCTGCGGAAGAAGGCGCGCGAATCTGGCGTTTATCTACGTGTGCTGAAAAACACCCTGGTGCGGCGTGCCGTTGCGGACACTGCGTTCGCTGGGCTCGCAGAGCACATGGTCGGCCCGCTGATTTACAGCATTTCGGCTGATCCCGTGGCAGCGGCGAAAGTCTTGAACGATTTCGCCAAGACCAACGACAAGCTGGTACTCAAGGCCGGTTCCTATGCCGGCAAGGTGCTCGACCAGAATGGAGTCAAGGCTCTGGCCTCGATCCCCAGCCGGGAAGAGTTGCTCGCCAAACTGCTGGGCGTCATGCAGGCCCCGGTCTCCGGCTTCGCCGGTGCCCTGGCCGCGCTCGCCAAGCAGCGCGAAGAAGCCGCCGCTTGAACCAATCCGCTTACGAACTGAATTAGGAGTTATTTGAAATGGCAATTAGTAAAGAAGACATCCTTGAAGCCGTCGGCGCCATGACGGTCATGGAGCTGAACGACCTGGTCAAGGCGTTTGAAGAGAAGTTCGGCGTTTCCGCCGCTGCGCTCGCCGTCGCAGGCCCGGCAGCCGGTGGAGCCGCCCCCGCCGCCGAAGAAAAGACCGAGTTCTCCGTGATCCTTCTTGCCGCAGGCGAGAAGAAGGTCGAAGCCATCAAGGTCGTCCGTGCCGCTACCGGCCTGGGCCTCAAGGAAGCCAAGGATCTGGTCGACGGTGCTCCGAAGCCGGTCAAGGAAGGCATTCCCAAGGCCGACGCCGAAGCGCTCAAGAAGCAATTGGAAGACGCTGGCGCCAAGGTCGAACTCAAGTAATCGATTTTGCCTCACGGGCTGGCGGTGCTTATCCGCCAGCCCTTTTCCGCTTTCTGCACCCGGTTTCGCCACCACCAAGAAATTCGCTTTGACCACCGCCCGTCGGCAAACGCAAACGTCTTCCTTCACCTTCCGGTTCGTGAAGGGGAGGCCGTTTGCGTTTGCCCGCTTCCCTCGGGCTTTCCACCCGCTTTCCTGATCCCGGAGTTACCATGACTTACTCCTACACCGAGAAGAAACGCATCCGCAAGAGCTTCGCCAAGCGCGCCAACGTGCTGGAGGTGCCCTTCCTGCTTGCAACCCAGCTCGAATCCTTCACCGCCTTCCTGCAGGCCGAGGTGCCCGCCGAGAAGCGCAAGAACGAGGGCCTGCAGGCGGCGTTCACGTCGATCTTCCCGATCGTCTCCCACTCGGGTAACGCTCGCCTCGAATTCGTCAGCTACACCCTCGGCGAGCCGGCTTTCGACGTCAAGGAGTGCCAGCAGCGGGGTCTGACTTTCGCGTCTTCCCTGCGCGCCAAGGTGCGCCTAGTGATCATGGATCGGGAAGCCCCGGATACCATCAAGGAAGTGAAGGAGCAGGAAGTCTATATGGGCGAAATTCCGCTCATGACCACCAATGGCTCCTTCGTCATCAACGGCACCGAGCGGGTCATCGTTTCCCAGCTGCATCGTTCGCCCGGCGTCTTTTTCGAGCATGATCGGGGCAAGACCCACAGTTCGGGCAAGCTGCTCTTCTCGGCCCGGGTGATCCCCTATCGCGGTTCCTGGCTGGACTTCGAGTTCGACCCCAAGGACACCCTGTTCTTCCGCGTCGACCGTCGCCGCAAGATGCCGGTCACCAACCTGCTCAAGGCCATCGGCATGAGCCCCGAGGAAATCCTGGCCGAATTCTTTGATTTCGATACTTTCGCGCTCGCCAAGGATCGCGTCGAGTTCGCTCTCGTTCCCGAGCGCCTGCGGGGGGAGGTAGCCCGCTTCGAATTCGTCGCTCCGGATGGCAAGGTCATTGTCGCCAAGGACAAGCGGATTACGGCCAAGCACATCCGCGACATCGCTGCGGCCGGTTTGAAGCAGATCGTCGTTCCGGAAGACTTCATTCTCGGACGCGTCCTGGCACGCAACATTGTTGACACCTCCACGGGAGAGGTCATCGCCGACGCCAACGCCGAAATCACCGAGACTCTGCTCGCCAAGCTGCGGGATGCCGGCGTGACGACCGTCGAAACGCTGTACACCAACGATCTGGACCGGGGTGCCTTCATCTCCAACACCCTGCGCGCTGACGAGACTGCCACCCGGCAAGCCGCCCGGGTCGCCATCTACCGCATGATGCGTCCGGGCGAGCCGCCCACCGAGGAAGCGGTCGAAATCCTTTTCAATGGGCTCTTCTATTCCGACGAGCGCTATGACCTGTCCGGCGTCGGCCGGATGAAGTTCAA
>SSTA01000379.1 GCA_009469685.1 Azonexaceae bacterium
CCTGGAAAACTAGGCCTACCCGTCCACCGGCAACAAAAAACCCGCCATTGGCGGGTTTTTTATTGCGGCCTTGGGGGCCTATCGATGGGATTGCAGGAAGGAATCCATGCGCATTTCCGCGACGCTGAACCAGGCATTCTGCGTCATGCGGTACTTATCGAACTCAGCGTAGATTTTCTTGAAGGCAGGATTCTTTCCGGCTTCGTCGGCATAAAGCTGAAGTGCAGCCTTGTAGGCGGCATCGAGGATTTCCTGGCTGTAGGCCTGCAGCTTGACTCCATTCTGGAGAAGCTTCGAGAGGGCTGCAGGATTCTTGTGGTCGTATTCGGACATCATCGTCACATTGGATTCGAAGGCGGCCGCCTGGAAGGCCTCCTGGTACTCCTTGGGCAGTTTGGCCCATTCGGCCTTATTGACGAAGAAATGGATGACCGGACCCGGTTCCCACCAGCCAGGGTAGTAATAGTTCTTGGCCACCTTGTAGAAGCCGAGCTTCTCGTCGTCGTAGGGGCCGACCCACTCTGCGGCGTCGATGGTGCCCTTCTCCAATGCAGGATAGATGTCGCCGCCGGCGATCTGCTGCGGCACTGCCCCAAGCGCCGAGAAAACCGCGCCACCGAGCCCTGCGATGCGCATCTTGAGCCCCTTGAGATCCTCCAGGGTCTTGACCTCCTTGCGGAACCAACCGCCCATCTGGGTGCCAGTGTTGCCGCCGGCGAAGGAGAGCACGTTGTAGCCGGCATAGAATTCATCGAGCAGCTTCTGGCCGCCGCCGTAGTAGATCCAGGCATTCATCTGACGGGCATTCATGCCGAAGGGCACCGAGGTCCCGAACCCGAATGTCTTGTCCTTGCCGACGTAGTAATAAGAGCAGGTGTGACAGCACTCGACGGTTCCCTGCTGCACGGCATCGAGAGCCTGGAGGCCGGGAACGATCTCGCCGCCTGCAAAGACGCGGATATCAAACTTTCCTCCAGTAATGCTTCTTACCCGGTTGGCCAATACTTCGGCCCCACCATAGATAGTATCGAGGCTCTTAGGAAAACTGGAAGTCAACCGCCATTTGACTTCAGGCATGGCGCCATGAACCGCTGGCGCTGAGGGGGCAGAAGATTGGGACGCCGGCGCCTCAGACTTAGCTGCTTCCTTCTTGCCACAGGCGGCAAGAGTAGCTGCAGATGCGGCACCAATGGTTGCTTTCGCA
Source organism: Azonexaceae bacterium (assembly GCA_009469685.1). Next base: position 1,205 of record SSTA01000379.1, read on the forward strand.
AGAAAATCACGACGTTGCATAGTGTCTCCTCCTGGATGATTGAGAACGTCACGCCTTTTTGGCTTTGGACATTCTAAACAAATCAATCATCTTGACGACTGCGGAAAACCCTAACCTGCGACGGTCATCCGATCGACGAGGATGGAACCGGTCTGTTTGGAGCCGCGCACGAGGACGTCGCGCCCGACGGCGACAATGCCAGCGAACATGTCGCGCAGGTTGCCGGCGATGGTGATTTCCTCCACTGGATGGGCGATTTCGCCGTTCTCGACCCAGTAGCCGGCTGCCCCGCGGGAGTAGTCGCCGGTGACGTAGTTGATGCCATGGCCCAGGACCTCGGTGACCAGCAGCCCGTTCCCCATGAGCTTGAGCAGGCCGGCGAGATCGTGTTCCCCGGGCTCGATGATCAGATTGTGGCTGCCCCCCGCATTGGCGGTGGTCGGCAGGCCCAGCTTGCGGCCGGTATAGGTACTGAGGAAGTAGCCCTGGAGAATGCCGTCCCGCACCACGTCCCGCTCGCGGGTGGCGACCCCGTCGTTGTCGAAGGGGGCACTGCCCAGACCACGTGGGATGAAGGGCCGTTCGGCGATGGAGACGAATTCGGGGAAAATGCGCTTGCCCAGATGATCGACCAGGAAGGAGGCTTTGCGATAGAGCGCACCTCCTCCCGCGGCATGAACAAAACTTCCCAGCATGGCGGCGGCGAGAGGCGCCTCGAAGATCACCGGAACTTCGGCGGTGCTGACTTTACGCGCCCCCAGACGCGCCACCGCGCGCTCGGCGGCGACGCGTCCCACCTGCTCGGGAGCGTCGAGTTCATCGGCCCGCCTACGGGTGGTGTACCAGTCGTCCCGCTGCATTTCGTCCTGCTCGCCGGCGATGACCGAGCAGGCGATGTAGTGGCGCGAGGTGGGGTAGCCCCCCATGAAGCCCAGGCTGTTGGCCGCAATGAACTGGGATTGCTGGGTGGATACGGTGGCCCCCTCGGAATTGCCGATGCGCGGACTGGCTTCGAAGGCCGCGTCCTCGCAACGGGTGGCAAGGACGATCGCTTCCTCCACCGGCAGCGCCCAGGGATGGTAGAGGTCGAGGTCGGGTACCTGACGGGCCAGGAGTTCGGCCTCGGCGAGGCCGGCGCAGTCATCGTCGGCGGTGAAGCGGGCGATATCGAGGGCTGCGCGGACGGTGTCGCGCAAGGCAGCGGGAGAGAAATCCGAGGTGCTTGCGTAACCCTTGCGCTGGCCGCAGTAAATCGTGACCCCGACGCCCTTGTCCCGGTTGTACTCGATGGTTTCCACCTCGCCGCAGCGCACGGTCACCGACTGGCCGAACCCTTCCGAGACGTCGACCTCGCACGCGGAGGCGCCGCGGGCCGCCGCGTCGGCCAGGACATCGCGGGCAATCTGTTGCAGGGTGGCGAAGGGGTAGGAAAAACCGGCGGCAGCGGCCATGGACGCAGAATCCGAAGGGGAAAGCCGCTATCATAGCAGCCCCAGCGAGGCCTCCCGATGCGCAAACCCGAATTACCCGACCCCGAAATCCGCCCGTCCAAGACCCAGGTCAAGGCGGCGATGAACGAGCTGCAGGAGCTTGGAGCGGCCCTGGTCGAACTTTCACCCGGACAGCTCAAGCGCATCGCCCTGCCAGAGGATATCCTGGCTGCCGTTCTCGACGGACAGCGCTTCACCAAACACGAAGCCCGCCGTCGCCAGCTCCAGTACATCGGCAAACTGATGCGGACCACCGATCCCGAACCGATCCGTGCCGGGCTCGCCCTGCTGCGCGGAGAATCCGCCGCCGAAACGGCCCGGCTCCATCGCCTCGAGCGCCTGCGGACAGGACTCCTGGAGGATGAGGCCACCCTGGCCGAAATCGCCGGAAAATGGCCGCGAGCCGATCTCACCCACCTGCGCCAATTGCGGCGCAACGCCCTCAAGGAGCAGGAGGCCGGCAAGCCGCCGCGCAGCTTCCGGGCGATCTTTCAAGTCTTGAAGGAACTCGACGAGCATGACCTCAGCCCCGACGACTCCCACGAATGAACTCCTGATCGGCCTGGTCTCGATCAGCGATCGCGCCTCCACCGGGATTTACCAGGACCAGGGCATTCCGGCCCTGGAAGCCTGGCTGGGCGCTGCCCTGACCTCACCGTGGAAGACCACGACCCGGGTGATACCCGACGAACAGCCCACCATCGAGGCCACCCTGCGGGATCTGGTCGACGCGGTGGGCTGCCATCTCGTGCTGACCACCGGCGGCACCGGCCCCGCCGCCCGGGATGTCACCCCGGAAGCCACTCTCGCGGTCGCGGACAAGGTCATGCCCGGCTTCGGCGAAGAAATGCGGCGCATCAGCCTCAACTTCGTCCCCACCGCCATCCTTTCGCGGCAGGTGGCTGTGATCCGTCGGCAGACCCTGATCATCAATCTGCCCGGCCAACCGAAATCGATCAAGGAAACCCTGGAAGGCGTGAAAGGCGCCGACGGTACCGTCGTCCACACGGGGATTTTTGCCGCCGTTCCCTACTGCATCGATCTGATCGGGGGGCCCTACATCGAGACCGATGCCGCGGTGATCAAGGCCTGGCGGCCCAAGACGGCGATCCGCCCAGCCTCGGCCTAGACCCTCGCCACAACACGCGGAGTCGCCCCACCCTGTACCCGGCCGGTGCCGCGGCACCGCTCCCGCGGGAGGGCCGCTCAGTTCAACCGATAGCGGGCGATTTCGTAATCCCCCACCTGCTCGACCAGGGTGACCGGAGCCAGGACCCGGCCCCTCCCCTCGAGCCAGATTTCCATCGGTTCCCGCAGATCGAAGGTCGCCAGAGGCAGGACGAAACGCATCTCGCGCTCGTCGCCGGAATCCTGCAGCCACAAGCCCTGGACCGTAGTGGCCGCAACGTAGCCCGCGGATCTCCGGGGTTTCATCTCCACCGGAACGGCCTGGCGGGACAAGGTCTGGATCCCCACCTGGGCCTCCTTTTCGCTGCTCCGGTGGTAGCGGCGGATCACTCCCAGCAACCAGTTTTCCCCGCCTTCGGGTTGCATGCCCAGCAGACTCCCGATCTTGAACCACTCGGCCCGCGGCTCGGCAACCACGGTGCCGAAACCACCGCGGCTGACGTTTTCCACCACCCAGGATTCCACCGCCGCGCCGTCGCCTTGCCCGGCCATGGCGGCGATGGCGTTGGACAGGCCTGCCGTGACCGCCATCCGGTGCTTCACCGGGTAGCGCGCGTGTTTGCGCTGCGGCGGGAGAGGCGCCCAGCAATTGGCGAGATGGGAAAGAACGGGCAGCAGATACTTGACTGCGATCTCACTGCCGAATTTGAGGTCGGCCGGCGGATGCCCTCCGCGCTCGAGCTCGGACACCAACTGGGCCACTTGCAGGTGGGCGCGGGCCGGGTGGAAATAGCGCAGGGTGGAAACCACCTGCTTCGGCATCCGGGCAAGGCGCACCGGCGGCTGGGGCTGACCGAGATCGACCCAATAGACGCTCTCCTTGCTGCTTTGGGGCGCCATCATGAATCCGGGGAGGTAGTAGTCCACCAAGCGCTCGGCCAGCTCGATCTGGGC
>SSTA01000071.1 GCA_009469685.1 Azonexaceae bacterium
GAGTCCCCATCCTGAACCTGCTTCCCCCGGAGCGGTACGCCGAATTGAAGGCCGGCGGCCGTCTTCCATCCCCCAAGGGAATCGCCGCCGCCATCGCGCGGTTGCTGCAGCGGGACGATTTTCCCCTCGATCAACTGGTCGGCCTGGTGCAATCCGACCCGGCCCTGGCCGGCCGCTTGCTCAAGGTGGCCAATGCGGCGAGCTGGGGCCGGTCGCGACCCCTGGTGGCCTTGCGCCAGGCGATCGTGGCCCTGGGCGCACTGCGGGTGCGGGATCTGGCGGTGGGATTTTCCTTGCTGCGGCACCATCAGGCCGGACCATGCCGCGGATTCGACTACGCTGGTTTTTGGAGCCGCTCCCTGGCGACCGCCATCGCCTGCCAGGATTTGGCGTCGGAAGCGCAGATTGCCGCAGAGGAGAATTTCACCCTGGGCCTGCTCGCGCGCATTGGCGAACTCGGGCTGGCGACGCTGTACCCCGCGGCCTACGGCCAACTGCTCGCCTCCCGACCGGGCGAGGCTGCGCTGGTGGCGCTGGAGGGCGAGCGTTTCGGCTTCGACCACCGCAGCCTGACGGCGAGCCTGATGACAGACTGGGGCCTACCCGAACTATTGATCCGGGCGGCCTACCACCACGAGTCGCCGGAGACAGCCGAATTCCCTGGCGGATCGCGGCAGGACAACCTTTGCCGTACCCTAAATTTCGCCCGAGCCATTGCCGAGGTCTGCGTCGTCACCGATGAAGCGCGCTGGCACCTACTGCCTGATCTGGTGAATCGTTCGGCCCGCCTGGGCGTGGCCCCGGGGGCACTGGGCGCCCGGGTCGACGCGATCGTTGCCCGCTGGCGTGAGTGGGGCGCAATGCTTCAGGTGCGCACCCGGGATCTGCCGCCCTTTTCCGAACTCCTGGCCGCCAGCCCGCCCCGTCCGGGCACCGAAGAAGCCCCGGTCGCATCGCCGGCGCCCGCCCTGGTGGTGGCCGCCGCCGGCGGTCAGCGGCTGGCCAGCCTGCTCTCGGCTGAAGGCTACTCGGCGACGGTCCAGCCCGACGCCACTGCGGCACTGACGGTGGCCAGCGCTTCTCCACCGGCTTTGATCCTGGTGGACCTGGACCTGCCCGGACTGGCAGCCGGCGACTGTTGCGCCGCGTTGCGCCAGTCGCCACGGGGCAACGAGCCCTATGTCCTGCTCCTCGCAGCGCCAGGATCCGAGGCGGCAGCCCTTTCCGGAGTCGAAGCCGGTGCGGACGACGTGCTGGTCAAACCCGTCGACGCGGGCGCCCTGCGCGTACGTCTGGCCATCGCCCGGCGGCTGATGACGCTGCGCGGCGAGATGCGCCGCGAGCGCCAGGGCCTGGTCCGCAGCGCGGGGGAGTTCGCCGATTCCCACCGCCGCCTGGTCCAGGTGGCCCTCACCGATCCCCTCACGCAGTTGCCCAATCGTCGCCATGGCCTGGACTTCCTCGGGACAGAATGGGATGCGGCCCGCGCTGCCGCCCAACCGCTTGCCTTGCTGATGCTGGACATCGACCACTTCAAGCAGGTCAACGACACCTGGGGACACGCCGCCGGCGATGCGGTCTTGCGCCGATTGGCGGTCCTCTTGGCAGCGAGCTCCCGAGCTGGCGATCTGGTCTTCCGCTACGGAGGCGAGGAGTTCGCGGTAATTCTGCCAGCCACCGGCCTGGACTTGGCAACCGAGGTGGCGGAACGGATTCGGGCGGCCGTGGCCAGCGCCACCTTCGAGTGGGAGGAGTGGATCATCCCAATCAGCGTCAGCGTGGGAGTCGCCGCTCAGAACGCCAGCATGGACGCCGCGGGTGACCTGGTCGCGGCCGCCGACGGAGCGCTCTACCGGGCCAAGGCGAGCGGCCGCAATCGGGTGGTGAGCGCTGCCCGCTGAGGACTTAGCCTGACGGGCAGGCGTCCGGGCCGGCGGCTTCGGCAAGAATGGCTGTGAGAAGCTGCCAGCACTGTGCCACCGAGCTCACTTTGACCGATTCGCCCGGGGCGTGGGCACCCCGGATGGTGGGGCCGAAGGAGACCATGTCCATTCCCGGAAAGCGCGCGCCGATCAAACCGCACTCCAGGCCGGCGTGAATGACCTGGATTCCAGCATCGGCGCCGAATTCCCGGCGATAGACTTCAAGGCAGCGCGTCAGCAGGGGGGAAGCGGCATTCGGAGCCCAACCCGGATAATGGCCCGTGGGGGTCGCCCGGGTGCCGGAGAGGGCGAAGAGACTGACGATTTCTTCGGCCAAGGCGGCGCTGCCGCTATCGCTCAGCGAGCGGACCATGAAGGTGCACGAACCGCCGTCCGGACCCAACTCCACCACCCCCAGATTGTCGGAAGTCTCGACCACGTTGGGCACTGCCACGCTCATGCGCCGCACGCCCTGGGGTGCCGCGTGCAGCGAGGCCAGCCAGATGGCCTGCTCGGAAGGAGCCATCACTTGGCCGGGACTGGCCAATGCGGCAGAGAGGCGCAATCCTTCGTCCACTCCGGCGAGTTCCCGGCGCAGCAGTGCCTGCCACTCGGCCAGCCGCGATTCCAGCGCCGCCGCCCCGGCCAGGGGAAGCGTGACGACGGCCTCGCATTCCCGCGGCAAGGCGTTGCGGGCGGTGCCACCCCGCAATTCGGAAATGCGCAGCCCCTCCCCTTCGAGATCGCGCAGGATGCGGACCAGAAGCTTGATCGCGTTGCCGCGGCCGCGATGGATGTCGATACCCGAATGGCCGCCCTGCAACCCGGAGAGCACAATGCGGAAGGCCCGGTGCCCGGCGGGGGGCATTTCGGCAGGGCCGCGGCGCTCTACGTTCACGTCGAGACCGCCGGCACAGCCCACGTAGAATTCTCCCCATTCCTCGGTATCGAGATTGAGGAGCAAGCGCCCGGCCAGAAGATCGGGCTCCAATCCGCGGGCTCCCCCCATGCCGGCTTCCTCATCCACGGTGAGGAGAGCCTCCAGGGGACCGTGGACCGTCGTACGGTCTTCGAGGGCGGCGAGGATCAGGGCGGCGCCGATCCCGTTGTCGGCCCCCAGGGTGGTGGTTTCGGCAACCATCCAGTCATCCTTCAACACCGGGCGGATGGGATCTCGGGAAAAATCGTGATCCGATTCCGGTTGCTTCTGACAGACCATGTCCAAATGAGCCTGCAGCACCACCGTGGGATGCCCTTCCCGGCCGGCGCTGGCCGGCTTACGGACCAGGAGATTTCCCGCGGCGTCCACCCGGGCTTCCAGACCCCGCTCCTCCGCCCACGCCAGCAGCCGGTCCCGCAGAGCCCCTTCTTCCTTGGAGCGGCGGGGAACGGCACAGAGCGTGGCGAAATGGGACCACACGGCAGCCGGCTCCAGTCCGGCGAAAGGGGAATCAGACATGGTCATCCGCGGCGGCGCCGCGCCTCGAAAAGACAGACTCCGGCGGCCACCGATACATTAAGACTCTCGACCGCACCGAACATCGGAATGCGCACCAGCGTATCGCAGGTTTCCCGCGTCAGCCGGCGCAGCCCCTCGCCTTCCGCTCCCATGACCCACGCGCTCGCCGCAGGCCACTCGGCGGCGTAAAGGTCGCTTTTCGCCTCGCCCGCAGTTCCGATCACGGCGATGTCCCGTTCCTTCAATTCCCGCAAGGTGCGGGCAAGGTTGGTGACCATCACGTAAGGCGTGGTTTCGGCTGCACCGCTGGCGGCCTTGACCGCCACGTCGGTAAGTCCGACCGCCCGGTCCTTGGGGGCGATCACCGCGTGGACGCCGGCGGCGTCGGCGACCCGCAGACAGGCGCCCAGATTGCGGGGATCGGTGACCCCGTCGAGGACGAGGAGAAAGGCCGCTTCCTCCAGGGTGTCCAGGACATCGTCCAGATGAGCCAACCGTCGCCCGCCTTCGACCCGGGCGACGACGCCCTGGTGGCGGGCGCCGGGCAGCATGCCGTCGAGGCGCTTGCCGTCGCTCGCGATCACCTTCACCCCCTGAAGATCGGCGTGCTTCAGCAACTCCTTCGCACGGGCATCCTGACGCTCGGCGTCGACGAAGATTTCCTTGATCGAGTCCGGGTCATGGCGAAGTTTGGCGACAATGGCGTGGAAGCCGTAGATCAGGCGGGACGACATGCGGACTCTCAGGTCGACAGGAGCGATATTCTAACCCGAGCCGGCGCCCGCGGACCCTGCTGTTCCATGGACGGCAGCAACCGTCAGGCCGCCTCGCGCAAGAATGTGGCTCCCTTGCGGAGGGCGATCCAGCGTGGGATTTCGTCTGCCGGCATGGGGCGGGCCAGGGCATAACCTTGAGCGATTTCACAGCCGAGCGCGAGAAGGACTTCACCCTGGGCAGCACTCTCGACCCCCTCGGCGATGACCCCACGCGAGAATGCCCGCGCGAGTCCGACCACCCCCTCGACGATGGCCAGATTTTCAGGGGCCTCGTGCAGGCTGCTCACGAAGCTGCGGTCAATTTTGAGGACATCGGCCGGCAGACGCTTCAGATAGGTCAACGACGAATATCCGGTACCGAAATCGTCAAGGGCGAATCTGACGCCCAACTCCCGGCAGCCATACATGACTTCCGTGACCTTGGCGATATCCTCGAGAGCGCTGGTCTCCAGAATTTCGAATTCGAGATGGTCGGGCGGAAACTCAGGATGCTCCGCCAGCAGCGCCGCGACGCGGGACGGAAAATCGGCCTGTTGGAGTTGCTCGCCGCCGACATTGACGCTCACCGGCAATATCAGCCCATCGGCTTGCCAGAGGCTGCTCTGAGCAAGCGCCTGCCGAATCACCCATTCCCCGACGGCAATGGCGAGGGGGTGTCCGTCGATGAGCGGCAGGAAGGCTCCCGGAGGAAGCAGTCCCTGCTCGGGATTCAGCCAGCGAATCAGCGCCTCGGCGCCGACCACTGCCCCGGTCCGCATATTGACCTTGGGCTGGTAGTGGAGGACAAATTGTCCCAAAGCCAAAGCCTGGCGAAGGGTTTCGATGCTCTGGAGCTGGGACTGTACGGCCACGTGGCGCTCGATATCGAAAATTTGATAGCGGTTCTTGCCAGCCTGCTTGGCGGCGTACATCGCCTGGTCGGCATGGCGGATCAGTTGATCGGCATCGGAATCGTCCTGGGGATAGATCGTGACTCCGATGCTCGCGGAGATGTGCCGGGGCGCGTACCCGTCC
>SSTA01000380.1 GCA_009469685.1 Azonexaceae bacterium
CTTCCACATGCCGTCAAGCCGCTCCCTCCCGGTCAAAGTGGCGATGACGACGACGATCATGCCGACGATGGCGATGGTTTGAAGTAGGCCACGGTAATCGCCGCTGCCCATCAGCGAGGCAACGGCATTGAACATCGCCTCCAGCTCGACGACATTCCAGTAGGCATAGACCTCGTACATGGCTTACCGGTTGAAGACAGCCATCGACTGGAAGATGTTGGTCGGCATCCCGGAATTGAGGCTCTGGTGCATCAATTGCAGCGAGCGACTGAGTTCGGCGACCTGCATCCCTTTCTGATATTCGGCACGAAGCATGTCCCGCGCTTCCTGTTCAACCTCGGTCAGCCGAACAAGGATTTTTTCCGCAGCCATCACGGCATCCGGCCCACTCTTGCCGGCATCGTTCTGCAAGGCATTGCGCAGTGTCTTTGCAAGGTTCGTGAAGTACGCGTAGGCGACATCCACGGCGATCAGTTGCGCGTAATCCTCGGTGATGCGGTCACCGCCAGGGATACTGCTGGATACCGCGAGCATCTTCCAGACAGGCAACGAGGAACTACCAATCAGAGCCGCATCCATGGAGGACTGTCCGCCCGTGTCACGATTGACGATCTTGTCGCGCATGGTGGCAATCCGGGTACGGACCTGGCGGGAAAACGGCGCAACCGTGAATGCCGTCTCCGAAAAACTCGGCGTCATGCATTCGGCCAGATCCGTTCCGCATTTGAGGCCGGGGAGATTGACAGTCGCCGACGCGCCGTCGCCAACAAACTGGCGAAACGTCAGTTTGCCCCCGGGCAGGTAGGTCCATCTGGCTTTTTCATCGGCGTTTTCACCGGGTGGCGTGACGATGATGGTGCCGGTCAGACTCATCAACAATTCCCGCGTTTCGTCGGTAATGCCGGAAATGCGATTGAGGGAGCGCCACACCACATTGCCCGGATCGAAGATTTCCCGCGCGCCCTGCGAGGTGGCTTTTGCGGCATTACGAATGTTCTTCGCCGTGGTGCGACTCTTCTTCCATTCATCCCAGGACTCGAAGACGTCACCGAACATGTTGAGACTGGCTCCAGCCGTCTTGCCTTCCTTTTCCTGGACGCGATCCGTGACCATGCTGCCCACCGCGCTGACTATGCCCTCTGCCGCCTGGCAGGAGTTGATGTTCAGGTTGTTCATCTTGGTGGCCTGGTCCTGCAGGTACTTCAGCAGATCGCAAAGGTCGGGCGACATCGAGCACAGGGCCATGTTGAAGGCGGCGCCAATGGCGTTATTGCCGATGTTCCGCAGCAGCGAGACAAACTGTTCCTTGTTGATGAAGGAAAACGACCCAGCGAAGAGATCAATGCCGCCGCATCCGGCGCTGAAGGACGGCGGCGAGATGCTGGCCAGTTGATAGTTGCGGACAGGCGTTCGCATGTACAGGCTGCCGCCGGTGTACATGTTCATGGTCTGACCGCGGTAGGCATTGGGGCCGGTGACGTTGCCGTAGGCGCCGATCTCGTTGAACCAGTCCTGCATCGACTGGTTGACGGTGGCGTGCGCAGGAATGCAGGTCAGCGCAAGCACGAAGGATGCAAGTTGCGCACAGCGCCGTGATGAAAGTGCCATGCCGATCTCCATCAGTAAAGTTCGCCTGGTTTGGTCTGGGTCAGGATGTAGATGCGCTCGACGATTTCCTGCGCCGAGAGGACGCCGGAGCCAATGGGCAGCAGACGCCGATCCTTGACATTGCCGAGCACGACCAGCGGCACAACCGATACACCCAACGCACCGGCCATCCCGTTATCTTTGGCCGGTCTTGGATAGTCGGGAAGACCGCCGCCATCGAGCGAAACGGGAAACACGGTGATGCCGTATTGCTCGGACAGCAGCTTGAGCGTGGGCGCCAGGCGATGGCAGTAAGGGCAATCCGAGCGGAAGATGAAGAACAAGCCCCATTCCTTCGCCAGCGCCGCCAGCGTGTCTGTCTCGCGCCGGTTGCGCTGACTGTCGCGCACCTGGATGGCCGCGTTGTTCGACGGATTGCGCAGCTGATAGTTGATTTCGGGATTGGCCCAGACCACTCGCCGCCATACATCCGAAAACACCGAGGCCCGGTCCATCAGGGCTTCCTGAGCAACGATGTAGGTCTTCAGGTTTTCCGGGGTCGGCTTGAGGATAGCGATCGCCCGTTTCTGCTCGACCTCCTCGCGCAGCTTCTTGAGCGCATCGACGGCTCGTTCGCCTTCGCTCTCTGCGCGGTCCGGAGTCTTCTTTGGACTGGCTTCGGCGGCTTCCTCTTCCGCCAGATCGCAATACCAGTGAAACCGTGCTTCATCGCACTGCCAGGAGGACGGATAGTCCAACGCCTCGCGCGCTTGGGCGCTTGAGCAAAGAAGGACAGCAAGTAGCGCCAGCAAGCGTCTCATCGGCATCGATCACTTGGTCGTCGACGCCGGCAGGACAATACCAGTCGCCTGCGCAACCTGCTCGGTCAGGTCCGGAATTCGGGAATCGGAGGTCTTGAGCAGTGCCGCCGTATTTACCAAAGCACAGGCACACCCCCGGCTGACCTGTTCGAGGGCCGCATCGAGCTTGGCGCCGAATCCCTTGGCCTCCTCGAAGAGTTTTGCTTGCTCCTGAGCATCCAGCCCGGGCTTGATCCGTTGCACCATGGATTGCTGTTGATGTGCGACCAGCCGAGCGATATCGACTCGCCCAAAACGGGGAATCTCTGGCGGATGGCGATACATCCAGACGACCAGAAGCATGGCCCCCGCCAGCAAGGTGGCGATACCGGTCAGTACGTAGGGCTTGATCGATGGCATGACATGGCTCACTGGATCAGGTTGCACGTTGGGCTACCAGTTGTTCGATGGCCTCCGTCACAGACAATCCTTGATCACGCAGACGTTTGATCGCCTCGTAATCTTCAGCGCGTGTCGAATAAACCAGCATTGAGAAGGGATCGAGCAGGAGACGCCCAAGGCCGGACCCCATCGGCGAATGAATGTAGATTTCGGAGAAGTTTCCATGCTCGGTACTGACTGAGCCAAGCTGGCGTTTCAGCCACTCGTCGAGGGAGAGCTTCCCTTCCTTGCCCAGCCGCTCGATGTTCTCCGCTTTCTGGCGCAGCAGAAACAGCCAGTCGGCATTGTTAATGGCGGCCTTGGTCGCTTCGTTCTTGTAGTAGTCGTCGACCGACTGGGTGATCGTGCCGAAGGCTCCGCCATACTTGCGGGCGCGCCGATAGCCGGCCTCGATAAAGCTGCCGCTTGACCCCGAGCCCATCAAATCCCAGCTTTCGTCGATGATGACCAGCTTGCGCCGAGATCGGTCGCGGTACATCTCCTGGGTGATCCGGTACATGATGAGTTGCATCACCACCGATTGCAGGTCTTTCTTGGACTTCAGTTCCTCCAGTTCGAGCACGACGAAATCCTTGTCGAACTGAATGTTGGCATCGCCCTCGAAGTAACTCGCATACACACCGTGGCGGGTATAAGGTTCCAGCGCCGTCGCCAAACGACTCAGATCCCGCTCGTATTCGCCTTCGCTGGAAAGGCGACCGGTCTGGAGCAGCTCGTAGATATCGGTGATCGTGGCCGAGCGCCCTTTGGCATCCCAGACGCGCTTGATGGCGGAACCCAGCGCCGTATAGCCGTAGTTGTCGAGCGGTTCGCGCGGACTGGCCATCTGCGCCAGCAGCGGCAAAACCATCTCCATGTCGGCGTTGATATCGATGATCATGGAGAACGGGTTGAGGCAGATCGTGTTCTGTCGCTCGTCGGAGAATTCGATGAACTCGCCGTCCAGCAATTCGCACAGGTTCTTATAGGAACGACCAACGTCAATGATCCAGACCTTCGCGCCTGCGCCTAGGTAGCGATAAGTCATTTCATTGACGAACACCGACTTGCCGGAACCAGAGAGCGCCGCGACGGCAAAGTTGAAATTGCCACCCGTGTTGTCGAACAGATCGAAGCCAATGATCTGGCCGCGTCGCCCGAACAGGGTCATGACCGGCGTTTGCGTACCCTTCCACTCGGCGATCAACGGCGATGTCATCACCGCGTTGTCGGCAGTTTTGGTATTGATTCGCCCGAACTGACGCAGATCGTTTTGTAGTGCCGGGGTCAGTGTCATCGGCATGGTTGCAGTCAGCGCCTGATGCTGGAGGTAAAAATCCTTGGTCAGGTCAAAGCCGCGGGCACGCCAGACGGCACGCACGGAATGCTCGCAGCGCGAAGCTTCCGCCACCCGCGAAACCAGGCACACCTGGTGATACATCCCGACCACGGTGCGCCCGCTGTCGAACGTCTTCAGCACCATGTCCCAGTCGCGTTTGCGTTCCTGAAGATCGGGCTGGAAATGAGCGAGATAGGAGCCTGCACTCTGGGTCGCCCGCGCGGCCTTCATCTGCGCCCGGGTACGTGCCGACTCGTAGTCCAGCGCCACGGCTCCCATGGTGATGATGAAGGGACAGGGCATCGCCAGAGCCAACTGGTAGGGATCGCCGATCAGATAGTTCATGCCTGACAGTCGGAAGTAC